>JAJDCT010000216.1 GCA_029260695.1 Phycisphaeraceae bacterium | reverse complement strand
GGGGCCGGCTCGACAGGGAAAATGAGGTGGGATATACTGCTCGGCTCGGATCGGTGGGCCCTTGGGTCTGCCGTGGATACAAGACGGCACCCCGCCAAACCTTATAGACGGAAGGCTCGCCATGAGCGACGCGATAATGCAAGCGGTCCAACAGCCCCAGATCCAGACCGGTCGGCCTGTGGTCAGCATCGGTGACACGATCGATGTCCATGTGCGGATCATTGAGGGCGCTAAAGAGCGTATCCAGGTGTTCACCGGCGTGGTCATCAAGCGTCAGGGGTCTGGCCTGGAACAGACGATCACGGTCCGGCGTATCGTAGCCAACGAGGGCGTTGAGCGGACGTTCCCGGTGAATTCACCGAGGGTGGCGAAGATCGAGATCGTCCGTCACGGGCACACCCGTCGGAGCAAGCTGTACTACCTGCGTGAGCGGGTGGGCAAGAAGCGTCGTCTGCGTGACCGCCACCGCGGCTTGGGCTGGCTGACCGAACAGCAGGACAAGGCCGACGCCGCCCGCGCTGAGTCAGAGGCCAAAGAGAAGGCCGCCGCGGATGCCGCCGCCGATAGCGAATAACGCACGCCAGGGTGTCGACTTGGCCGGGACATCAGAAACCAGGAATTCAACCGCCCCGCCGTCCGGCAAGGACCGGCGGGGTTTTCTTTGATAGGATTGCCCCTTATGAGCAAGCCCGAACAGGACGACCAGGCCCCGCAGCGTTCGGCGCGTGACCTGCTGGCAGATCGCAGGACCCGGCTGGATCGGATGCGTGACGAGTTCAACGTCGAGCCGTTCGGTAGCCGGGTCGATGGGCTGACCCCCCTCACCGAAGCCAAGGCTCAATACAATGAGCAGGCCGACCTCTCTCATAAAGAAAACCCTGAAAATGACCAAAGACCGGTGGTGAAGATCGCCGGCCGGGTGATGCAGCACCGGGTGATGGGCAACCTGATCTTCATGAGCCTCCGCGACCACACGGGTGACCTGCAACTTGCGGTGAGCAAGAAGCTGGTCGGTCCCGATGCGTTCAAGGTCGCCAAGCTGGTGGAGTTGTCGGATATCGTGACCGCCCAGGGGCCCCTGGCAAAGACCAAGACGGGGGAGGTCACGGTGTGGGCGACCGCGACGCCGCAAGCGGTGGGAAGCGGCGGCGAAGAGAATAACGATGCAACCGGTGTGGATATATCGGCGTTCGCGGTGGCTGCGAAAAGCTTGGCGCTTCCGCCGAACAAGTTCCAGGGTTTGCAGGACCCCGAGCAGCGTTACCGCAAGCGTTACGTCGACATGTACGCCAACCCGGAGGTGATCGAGACGTTCCAGCAGCGGTCGAAGATCGTCAGCGAAATACGAAGGTTCATGGACGGGCGGACGTTCATGGAGGTCGAGACGCCGATGCTCCAGCCGATCGCCGGGGGTGCTGCAGCCAGGCCGTTCGGGACACACCACAACGCGTTGGATATCCCATTGTTCCTTCGGATCGCGCCGGAGCTGTATCTGAAGCGATTGATGGTCGGCGGGCTGCCGCGCGTCTACGAGATCAACCGCAACTTCCGTAACGAGGGCGTCGACCGATCGCACAACCCCGAGTTCACCGCGATGGAGGTTTACCAGGCCTTCGGCGATTATCTGACCATGATGGAGCTGACCGAATCCCTGATCCGGCATTTAGCGACCACGATCAAGGACGACGGCATCATCGAGTGGGACGGCACGGCAATCGACTACAGCAAGCCATTTACCCGCGTGACGTATGCAGAGCTTTTTAAGAACACCAACGGGTTCGAGATGACCGACTTCGAGCGCGTCCGTGAGAAGGCTCGCTCGCTGGGCCTGAAAGAAAAAGGGATGGACAACTGGCTGGTGGTCAACGAGCTGTTCGAGGAGACCGCGGAGGGCGGGCTCGTTCAGCCGACATTTGTGATGGATTACCCAAGCGTGATCAGCCCGCTGACCAGGCCCCGCCGAGACAACCCCGACCTGTGCGAGCGGTGGGATCTGTTCATCGGCGAGATGGAGATCGGCCCGGCGTACACCGAGCTAAACGACCCGGATATCCAAGAGTCGAAGTTCAAGGAACAGCTCGCCGGCGCGGATGATGAAGAAAGCACGTTCCGTTCGCTGGACGAAGATTTTCTTGAGGCGCTGCGCGTCGGGATGCCCCCGGCCGGCGGGCTAGGCTTGGGGATCGACCGGCTGGTGATGCTCCTGACAGGGCAGCGCAGCATCCGCGACGTGATCCTGTTCCCGCTGATGCGGCCGATCGAAAAACAGGAAACGCAGGAAATTGGGAAAGCAGAAAATCCAGAGAGTTGATACGCTTGACCTGCTTTTCCTGCTTTGATTTCCTGCGTTTCAAAATTTCATGCGTTTTCTGCTTTTCTTCATGTACAAACTCACACTCATCCTGAAATACCTGCGACGCAAGCTCGGACCGATGTTTGCGGCGTTGGCGGTGATGCTGTGCACGGCGATGGTCATCATCGTCATCAGCGTGATGGGTGGGTTCCTGGACGTGCTGCAGACATCGGCAAAGCAGCTGACCGGTGACGTGATCGTGCTGTCACGGTCTCTGACCGGGTTTGCGTATTACGAAGAGATGATCGACCAACTCGAGGAATTGCCTCAGGTCGATGCGGCCTCCCCGGTTGTTACCGCGTTAGGGATTATCAATCTGCACGGCCAGACGGTCGGGGTAAAAGTCATAGGTATCGAGCCCGGGGGGTTCTCGAAGATCGTTCGATATGAAGAGACCCTGCAATGGTCTACCCAAGACATGTTGGCAAGCTACGGCCTCGATGGTGCACAGACCAGCCCCATACCCCCGGAATTCGATCTCAAGGCGCTGGCGACCCGGTTGGATCCGATGGCCGGCAATCATCCGGCGATGGTGATCGGAGTCGAGGTCAACCCCTGGGCCGACCGGGATTCACAGGGGGGATACGACTTTAGTTACAGTGCTGTGCAGCAGCAGGCCACATTGACCGTGCTGCCCTTGACAGAGCGCGGTGCCCCGACGGAGTTGGGGCCGGCCTACGCCAAGGCGGTCATTGTCAATGAGTTCAAGTCGGGTTTTCTGGAAGTCGATCAGAGCCAGGTGTTCATACGCATCGACGTGCTCCAGAAGATGCTTGATATGGATCGCAAAGAAAGCAAGGTGTTCGACCCCGAGAGCGGCGAGGAGCTGCCGGGCAAGTCGGTCAGGCCGGCACGTGTATCGGAAGTCTTGATACGGGGCGCGGATGGTTACAGCCTTGCCGAAGTCCACACGGCCGTCCAGGATCAGGTCGATGTGTTTACGAGTAAACACCCGAACATGACCCCGCCAAGAGTTCTCACCTGGGAGCAGCTGTACTCGCACATCATCAACGCGGTGAAAAACGAAAAAGGCATGGTGACGTTCCTGTTCATCATTATCAGCCTCGTCGCGGTGGTGATGGTGGCGACGACTTTCTACATGACGGTGCTTGAAAAGACGCGGGACATCGGGGTGCTGCGGGCGGTCGGCGCCAGCCAGGCCGGGGTGATGAGCCTGTTCCTGGGCTACGGGCTGGCGGTCGGCGTGGTGGGATCGCTGCTGGGGCTGGCGTTAGCGGTCTCGGTCGTCTGGCACCTCAACGAGATCCAATACTGGCTGGCGAACCACCTGGGCGTAAGCGCACACTACACATGGTGCGCAGCGGGCGGCGCGCTGATCGGTGCGATCGTCGGCGGGACCATCGGGTACCCCAAGCGTAAAACACTGCGCGGTGCCGCGATTATGGCGATGTTGTTGTTGCTCGTAGGGGTCATCGGTGCTTGGATCAGCCTGGACCAGGTCGAAGACCTCGCATACAAACTGAATCACACGATCAGCTTCAAGATGTGGGACCCCCAGACCTACTTCTTCGACCGTATCCCCGACAAGGTCAAGTTCTACGACGCTTTGTTCATCGTGCTGGGTGCGATCTTGTCCAGTGTCATCGGGGCGCTGATCCCGGCGATCCTCGCAGCACGGCTCGACCCGGTCGAGGCGCTAAGGTATGAGTGATGGGTATGGGTGGTGCTATGAATGATACGATTTCAACAAACTCAGGGAGTTCTGGGCCCCAGACCTTAGACCCCAGACCCCAGACCCCCGGGCCCCCTTTGCTCACCGTCACCGATCTGCACAAACATTACCACATCGGCGGGCAGGACCTGCATGTGTTGCGTGGTGTGGACATCACGGTGGGGCAAGGCGAGTGGGTCGCGGTACTGGGCTCGTCGGGCTCGGGAAAGAGCACACTGCTACACCTGATCGGCGGGCTGGATCGGCCGGAACGGGGTTCGGTCACGTTCGATAGGCGGGACATTTTTAAGCTCCCCGGTGCTGCGATCGACCGGTACCGCAACCGCCATGTCGGGTTTGTCTTCCAGAGCTACCACCTGCTGCCGGAGATGACCGCGTTAGAGAACGTGTTGACCGGGGCGATGATCCGTTCGTCGATCCTGGGTTGGCCGGCGCGACGTGGCGAGGCGAAGAGACGTGCAATCGAGTTACTTAAACGGGTCGGGTTGGGCGAACGGATGAAGCACCGGCCCAGCAAACTCTCCGGCGGGGAACGCCAACGTGTCGCTATCGCAAGGGCGTTGGTGAACGAACCGGACGTGCTGCTGGCAGATGAACCCACCGGGAACCTGGATACAGAAACCGGCAAGCAAATCATGGCATTGATTACCGAATTGCATCAACAGGGCCAAACCATCGTGATGGTCACACACGATCAGCAGATCGCCGCCGCCGCGGACCGACGTCTTTGGCTCCATGATGGTGCGCTCACCGAGGGGCTTGCGTCTTAACGCTTACGCCGGGGGGGCCAGGTTGTACTTCTTCACACGGTAACGGAGCACGTCGCGGGTAACACCGAGCTTGCGTGCGGCTGCGGACTGGTTCCAGCCGGTCTGGATCAAAGTACGGTGGACCAGTTCCCGTTCCTGGTTCGCGAGGCGAGAGCCACTAGTTCCGGCGGGGGTCTGAGGCATGACGGATACGGCGTTGGGTGCGGGCTGTTGCCAGGACGGCAGGACATCCGTGTGTGAATTTTCGGATGTGACCTCGTTGGGCAGGTCATTGAGTCCGATCCGCCCATCGCTGAGTAGGGCCGCCCGTTCGGTGACGTTGCGCAATTCGCGGATGTTGCCCGGCCAGTGGTAGGCCGACATCGCGGCGAGGGCTTCGTCGGTGATGGCGAGTGATTCGATCCCGAGTTCAGGGCCTAGCTGTTCCAGGAAATGCGAGGCTAGAGCGGGCACATCTTCCAAGCGGTCGGCCAGCGGCGGCAGTTCGATGGGGAAGACGTTTAATCGGTAGTACAGGTCTTCTCGGAACCGACCAAGCGCGGATTCGGCCTTGAGGTCGCGGTTGGTTGCGGCGACCACACGGACATCACACCGGATCGTCTGGGTCCCGCCGACACGCACGAACTCCCGCTCCTGAAGCACACGCAGCAGGCGCGACTGGCTGGACAGGCCCATCTCCCCGATCTCGTCGAGGAACAAAGTGCCCCCTTCGGCCAACTCGAACCGCCCGGCCCGCTGATCGCTGGCGCCGGTGAAGGCCCCCTTCTCATGCCCGAATAACTCGCTCTCTAATAAGGTTTCGGTTAGGGCGGCACAGTTGACGGCGACGAAGGGGCGGTCTTGACGGGGGCTGAGGCTGTGCAGCGCCCGGGCCATAACCTCTTTGCCGGTCCCGGTCTGCCCTGTGAGCAGGACGCTGGTGCGGGTCGGTGCGACTTTGCGCGCCAGGCGGAGTGCTGCCCGGATTGACGGGGCGTTGCCGACGACGGTTGGCGGGGGTGCGGCGTCGCGGAGGGTCAGGTTCACTCGTGTCAGGCGGTCAAGTGCCTGGACATTGCGTGCGGCGGAGGCGGTGAGGTTGGCGAAGAGTTTGAGTAGTTCCAGATCCCGGTCGGTGAATTGTTTCTTCTTGGTGGGGTTGATCACTTCGACGACACCGATGGCCTCGCGGCCGTGGACCAAGGGGGCGGCCAGCAGGCT
>JAJDCT010000215.1 GCA_029260695.1 Phycisphaeraceae bacterium | reverse complement strand
GACCTGGCGCAGCGGCGAGGCGTTCCTGAAGCTGATCGAAGCCGACCACACCGGCGTCCTCTCCATCGGTGCCAACCGGCTGGTCCGCGAATCCACCGGCGACATCCTCGTCAGGCTCGACGGCGACACGCAGATGCTCACACCCCGCTGGGCGTCGCTGCTCTGCCAGAGCTTTGACCAGGGGCCCCCAAGGCTGGGGGTCATCGGCCCCAAGCAGCTCCGCCCGGATGGGAAGATCCACGCCTTCGGCGACTGGCTGCTGCACCCAAAGGGCTATCACCACATCGAAGCAGGCTCGAGCCGCAACGCCGTCACCCATGCGATCGAGGTCGATCACGTCATGGGCTGTTTCTACTGCTGCAAACGCGCGGTCTACGACGACGTCGGCGGGTACGACGAAAGCATCCTGCGCGGGCAGACCGTTGACTTTGGCCTCTCCGCCCGGCTCAAGGGCTGGTCCTGCTTCGCGATACCTCACATCGAATACATCCACCGCCACGGCCTGCGCGGGGCCCGGCAGACCACCGCCGACACACAGGCGGGCGTGAAAAAGACGTTGGATACATTCCGCAAGAAGTGGGGCTTCGACCGGATCGCCCCGGACCTGGACGTGGTGCGCGAAAAGTACGCCGGGACACCGTTGCTCTGGAACGCCGATGTCTTCGGCACCCCGCCGCCATCCGCACAACCCCTGGCCCAAGACCCGCCGGGACTGGCGATCGAACATAGCGAGTGGGCAAAGTACGGGCAGAACGCCGCGCTTAAACAGGCAACCGACCTACGAGTAGCCATTGCCTTGCAGGTGATGTCGCAGATCGATCAGGCCGGTGCAGACCAGGCCGATCCCGATAAGCCCACCGCGGATCAGCCCAAAAAGATCGCTGTCCTAGGCTGCTCGGCTGGATTGCTCACCCACCTGCTCGCCGGGCAGGGCCTCTCTTGCATCGGGACCGACACCGACCCGGCCAAGATCCACCTGGCCCAACAGTGTGTCGCAAACCAGACCTACCCGGCTGACCGGCCGCAGTTCGCCCACCAGGCCGACCCCCGCCGCTCGCCGCTTAGCGATGCCACGGTGGATGTTGCCCTGTTATTCGACGAGATCGACGCTCACGACAACCCTGTCGCCCTGCTCCGCGACGTCCACAGAGTATTGAGCGAGCAGGGCCTGCTGGTGATCGTCACGAAGCGCCCAAGCCAGGCCCACAACCCATATGAATCCCAACGCTGCTACCGGGCCACGCAACTTCTGGCCCAACTTCAGGCGGTCGGCGGCTGGCAGATCCTCTCTGACCCCCGGCAGGGCGAACCCGGCCACCCCCTGATCGTCATCGCCCGCCGCGAAGCCCTACCTTCCACTCATACAGCTTCGGAGCCCAACCCGGCGGAGGCGGCTTAAGCCGCCGTCCCACAACACCTTCAGAATGACCATCACCTAAAACCCTACCCGACACCGGATAACCCGCCTTTGTGGGCACAAACGCCAAGAAAAATTATCCAGACCCCCTGCTTAGACCGCCGATGTTTTGTTAGGTTATACAAGCGAGTCACATGTAATCCGCGCTCACACGCAGCGGGCAACACAAGACAGGCCGAGCTATGAAGTTCACCCGTAGGGAACTACTGATCGCCGGGCTGGGCATGCTGGTCACCGGGGGGGCCGGGGGTGCCGGCTGCACACAGACCCCCACGACCCTGACCCGTCGGCCAGGTACGCCTTGGCCCGGAAGTATCTCACGACCCACCCAGGCCAACGCCGCGACCCGTACCGTCTCCGCACCCCGACCAGCACCACCCAAACCAGTCACCTCCACCGCTGGCCCCACCGGACTCGTGCCCCGCTCCTGGTGGACTCGCTCAGGCCCGATCCGCTCCAAAGTCAACCCCATGAAGGGCATCAACCGGATCACCATCCACCACGAGGGGCATACTCCCGTCTGGTTCACCGACGAACGCAGCACCAAGGCCCGCCTGGAACAGATCCGCAACATCCACACACGCGACCGACGCTGGGGTGAC
The DNA here is from genome assembly GCA_029260695.1 of Phycisphaeraceae bacterium. Lineage (GTDB taxonomy): Bacteria > Planctomycetota > Phycisphaerae > Phycisphaerales > Phycisphaeraceae > JAJRRS01. The sequence goes on along the minus strand of JAJDCT010000215.1, from coordinate 874 downwards.
ATCGGTTACCACTACATCATCGACCGTGCCGGCCGGGTCATCGAAGGCAGATCCCTCGCCTACCAGGGCGCCCACGTCAGCAACCAAAACCCTCACAACGTCGGCGTCATGCTCCTGGGCAACTTCGAGAAGCAGTCCCCCTCCCAGGCCCAACTCACCTCCCTGCAATCCACGCTCCGCCACCTCATGGCAAAGTACCGCGTGCCCGTCAGGCAGGTCTACACCCACCGTGAACTGGGCCCCACCGTCTGCCCCGGCCGAAACCTCCAGCCACGCATCGCCTCCCTGCGCTCAAGCGGCATCCTGGCGTGACGGGTGAACAGATCGCGTTAAGCCGCTATGGGCCCGCAAATCACTTCGCCCTGTTTAGCGGGCGATCGCAGATCGTCGAGTTTGTCTCCCATATCCTCGCAGTTGCCGTACAATGGTGCCATGACCGACACCGACCAAGCAATACACGAGGACGCGACCGAGCAGGCCGAAAATTCGGCGCAGCCAGATACCCCCAAGCCTGAGTCCGCAGAGCCGGTGCTGTCCAAGAAACAGGCCGAAGAGCTCGCGCTGAAGGTTGAGGCGGCGCTGCTGACCACCGATCGGCCCATGACCACCGCGAAGCTGTCCGACCTGCTTGGCGAGGTCGGCACCAAGGCCATCCACGACGCCGCTGACCAATTAAACAACGTCTACCAAAAATCAGGACGCAGCTTCCGCATCGAGAAAGTCGCCGGAGGATTGCAGGTCTTGACGCTGCCGATGTATGCGGACGTGCTCAGTGAACTACACAAGAGCCGTGCACAGACACGCCTAAGCCCCGCGGCGATGGAGACGCTGGCGATCGTCGCCTACCAACAGCCGATCATGCGGGCGCAGATCG
>JAJDCT010000214.1 GCA_029260695.1 Phycisphaeraceae bacterium | reverse complement strand
GGTGGAACGTCAGCCCAAGCAGCCCCTCCTCGTTGCCTTTGCGTCGGACCTTGTCACCGCTGATATCCAGCGCGACGTGGACTTCTTTACCGGTCACATCAGGTCTGTTGTCGAACCACAACACCCGCCCGGCCTGTTCGATGACGAACAGCCGATCAGACCCATCGGGCGCGGCGGTCAGCAGCACGGGGCGCTCAAAACTAAGGTTTGCAAACGCAACAGAGAATCCGTGCTCCTGCGCGTACGAAACGCAGGACGATGCAACCAGCACGACGCACATTATAAAGGCGGTTATGGTTTTCATGGCCGCATTGTAAGTGAGGCGTCGTGCTATTTCTTCGCCGGGCCCAGCACCATCTCATCGACGGTCTTGCCCGCGGGGAGCATCGGGTAGACGTGTTCGTGCTTCTCGACCATGGCTTCGAGGATCGCCGGGCCATCGTGGTCCAAGAACTCCTTCATCTTCGCCGGGAGCTCTTCGAGCTTGGTCACGCGGACGGCCTTGCAGTGCATCGCTTCCAGGAGCTTGCAGAAGTCGGGGTTGTGCATCTCGGTGTGGCTGTAGCGCTCTTCGTAAAAGAGGTCCTGCCACTGCTTGACCATGCCTTGGAAGTCGTTGTTGAGGATGATGGTCTTGGCGGCGATACCGTATTGCGCGGCGGTGATCATCTCCATGGCGGTCATGCAGAACGAGCCGTCGCCGTCGATGTTGATGACCGGCTTATCGGGGCAGGCGAGTTTCGCGCCGATGGATGCGGGCACGCCGTAACCCATGGTCCCAAGGCCGCCGGAGGTGACCCACTGCCGGGGGGTACTGAACTTGTAGTACTGGGCGGCCCACATCTGGTGCTGGCCCACGCCGGTGGTGATGATCGCGTTGTCGCTGACCTGTTTGCACATCTCCTGGACCACGGCCTGGGGCTTGAGGTGGAACTCGCGCTCGTCTTGTTCGTAGGCGAACGGGTGGTCCTTCTTCCATTTGCTGACGGTCGCGAGCCAGTCGCCGCGGTCGTTGTCTTTGAGTAGCGGCAGCAGCAGGTCGAGGTTCTTGCGCGCGTCACCCTCGACGCCGATAGTCACCTGCACTGCTTTGTTGATGTTTTCCGGTGCGATATCGAAGTGGATGATTCCACCGCGGCCCTCGGCCTCAGCGGCGCGTGCGCCCGGGGCGAACGCTGAGATCTTCCCGGTCACCCGGTCGTCAAATCGTGCGCCCACCGCGATGATGCAGTCGGAATCGCGCATGGCCCAGTTGGCGTACACCGAGCCGTGCATCCCAAGCATGTCCAGCGACAAAGGCGAGTGTTCGTCGAACGCGCCGAGCCCCTGGAGTGTAGTGGTCACGGGGATATTCGCCTTCTCGGCACACTGGCGCAGCACCTGGGTCGCGTCCGAGAGGATCGCGCCTTGGCCGACGTAGAAAAGCGGTTTCTTCGCACCGTTGATCATCTCGGCGACACGTTGGATCTCGCTGGAGGTGCCCAACTCGCGGATGTGATACCCAGGCAGGTGCGGCTGGTCGTAGACCGGCTCGTTGAGCACGCTGGCGGTCATGTCCTTTGGCATGTCGACAAACACCGGGCCCGGTCGCCCCGAGGTGGCGATGTAGAACGCCTGGTTGATCGCACGCGGCAGGTCGCGCACATGCTTGACCAGCACGTTCCACTTGGTGCAGGGCCTGCTGATCCCGGTCATGTCCGCCTCTTGGAAGGCGTCGGACCCGATCGCACCGGTAGCGACCTGGCCGGCGAACACGATGATCGGCGTGCCGTCCATCAGCGCGTCCTGCATCGGGGTCACGGTGTTGGTCGCGCCCGGCCCGGAGGTCACCAGCACCACGCCGACCTTCCCCGACGCCCGGGCGTAGCCCTCGGCCATGTGCCCGGCGCCTTGCTCGTGGCGAGTGAGGATGAACTTGAAGTGCTCGGAGTCATGGATCGCGTCGAACACCGGCAGGATCGCGCCGCCGGGGTACCCGAAGATCGCCTCGACGCCGTGCTCGCGCATCATCTCGTGGTAGATCTGGGCACCGGTCATCCCGATGTATTTGTCAGTCGGTTCGCCGTGGTTCGTGCTGCGGATGGCTTCGGCGTTGAGGTTTTCTTGGCTTTGAGGCATGGCGGTGTTCCGATCGTATCTGGAGACAACCCGGCCGAGTGGCGGCGGGTCGTGGTGTTTGAATAAGTCAGTCGTCGGTCGAGGACGGGGCTTGATGGGGCCGGCAGTCGGCGTGTGCCTGGCCTAGCCCTGACAAGCGGGCGGTGCGGGTCTCCCGCTCAGCTAACAACGACCACGACACGACCACAGCCCAGGCGGATGCCGCAAAGCATCGCGGCAGCGGGGGTGTTCGTCAGGGTGTGGCTGTGGCGAGACATAGCACGGCAGTATATCACGGAAATGCCGCTTGGGTCAAGGTTTTTGAGTCAGTGGAGGGTCCGCAAGACCGGCTCAGCTCTGGTTGCGGCTGATCGCGTCAAAGGCCCGTTCGACGGAGTCGTGGGAGTCTCCCACGAGGTAATAGACCATGCCCCCGTGCCGCCAGACGAGCATGGGGTAGTTTTCCTGCGGGTCGGCCGTCTTGTAGAGCCGGTCAGATTCGACCCCGGAACGCTTGTCGTAGGGCCTAAGCCAGAGGCTAAGTGTGTCGGTCTGCCCGGTGGGGGCCTGGGACTTGTAGACCATGTGCACCGCGCCCTTGCCGGGGATGACACAGAGCCCAGCCATGTCGAATTCGTAACCCAGCGAGGAGAGGTTCAGCACCTCCTGGTCGACAGGCTGGTCGAAATACTCGCTAAGTGCCCCGGGCAATTCGGACAGGTCCTGTGGGAATTGGTCGGTCCCGTGCATCGGGGTGATATGCCGGGCACACTTGAAGTGTCGGTCACCGAACTGGTCGACCATCGAGGTGTTAAGGATCTGGGCGGAGGTAATCAGCCGATCGGAGCCAAGCCCGCCGGCCTGGTTCAAGGTGATCAGTGCACCGACGAGCAGTACCGCCGCGACGGCCGCGGGCATCCAACGCCCGATCACCGCCAGCACGGGTGAACCGGTCTGTGGCGGTGTGGGTTTGGGTTGGGTCACACGTCTTGCCTGCTCGCCCTGGGCAAGCTGGCTGATCCGGTCACGCAGCTCGGCCGGGGCCTTCTGGGAAGGATCGTCCATCGCCTGGGCAACCGCTCGGCGGAGTTTCTGCTGCTCGGCCACACGCTGGGCCGTGGACGGGTCCTGGGCCATGCGTTTGAGCATTTCCAGGTTCTGCTCGCCATCAAGCTCCCCGTCAGCAAAGGCCGCGAGGGTCTGGTCTGCGTCATTCATCGGTGAGTCAGTCGTCATGCTTATGTCGCCAAATAGTGCTCTGCCCCGGGTACAAACCGCTTGGCACAGCTATTTCTTCCCACAAATCAAGTTTATTTATACATATCTCAAACGGGGTAAATTTAGATGGCTAAAAGCCTTGTGGCCCTTGTTTTATCGGGAGGCTGCTTCGGAGGGGCCGTAATCCTGTCGGTTTGGAGGGTTTCAAAGGCCAGCCTCCTCGGACGCGATGCCGTGCTCGGCAGCCAGACCGCTAAGTGATTTCGTCAAGATCCCACGGGCCCGGTATAGCCGGCTCATGACCGTCCCCAACGGTACATCCAGAACATCCGCCACCTCGCGGTACTTCAGCCCCTCGACAGCCCAGAGCAACAGCACCTCTCGGTAATGCTCCGGCAGATCGTGGATCGCCTTTTTCAGCTGGTCATCGACCTGCTCCCAGTCCAGATGTGACAGGTCCCACGCGGGGCTCGCTTCGCTGGGGTCGCCGCCCCGGCCCGGCTGGTACGACAGGTCGTCAGACAGCACCGGTTCGCGCTTCTTCTTGCCTACACGG
>JAJDCT010000213.1 GCA_029260695.1 Phycisphaeraceae bacterium | reverse complement strand
GCCGGTCACGACAAAGGCGGCTGGGAACCTAACCTTCTTCCGATCGACAGCCGCGAACTGCTGGCCGGCGTCGATATACGCCGCCCGCGCCCCCAGGAAGTAGTGGAACTCGCTTGGCACCGGGTACGAGGCACACCCTGAGAATACATCCGTCCCCGAAACGTAGGGCGTGACCTGCTGCATCCAGGAGTGCATGCGCGTCGTAGGATCGACCTGCTCCCAGGCGACGGCTCCCCCTGCAATCGCGTAACGGTCGTCAAAATCCTCGGCGTGTTTCGATAACCCATCGTCGATACGCTTGAGTTGGATCGAGCACCCGATCTGACGGGACGCGGCTCGCACCTGGCTTAAGGATGGCAGCAGCAGCGCCGCAAGCACAGCAAGCGCGACGATAATCACAAGCAACTCAACCACCGAAAAGCCGTCTCGGCCTTTCGACCCGCCGCCCTGCGCTTGCCCGTGAATAGAATTCATGGCCTGACTCAACCGGATTGAAGATACAAATTGCCCCTGGATGCACTGACCACATTATAGCCAATGCCATCGCCTTTGCTACTATTGATATCGACGTTACGGGTCCGGAATAATTACACCTGGGCTCACATTATTTTTCCCAGGATCCCTTCCTAATCAGCCGCACAACACACGGTCCACCGCCTGACATAGGCTGTGGTACAGCAACTGGTGGGCTTCCTGGACCCGGGCGGTCACCGTTTCATCCACGACCATCTCGACGGTCGCCAGCCCCCGGGCCTTACCCCCGTCCTTGCCTAGCAACGAAATCGTCGAAATCCCGATCTTATCGGCTGCCTCCAGAGCGCGTAGAACATTCGCCGAGTTCCCGCTGGTCGAGATTACCAACAGCACATCTCCCCGCTGACCAAACGCCTCGACCTGACGCGCAAAAACATGATCGAACCCGTAGTCGTTGCCGACCGCCGTGAGAACGCCCGTCGGGTCACTCAGTGCGATGGCTGGATAGCCCTTACGGTCATCGACGAACCGTCCGACGATTTCAGTCACAATATGAGAGGCGTCCGCCGAACTCCCGCCGTTCCCACAGGCCAGCAGCTTGTGCCCGCCCATCAGGCAGTCGGTCAGCAGCTCGGCGGCTTGCACAATAGCAGGGCCGTGCACACTCAATCCCTGAAATGTAAGGATCGCATCGGCAATGTTTTTGCTGAGGATGTCGTCTGCTTTATCAAGCGGCATGGATCTACTTTAGCTTATTCAAGGTAATTTCGGGTTCGCCATCCACGATCAGGCCAGGCGTTGGACCAGATTCGCCAGCATCGCACGGTTATCCCCACAAATATAGTCCAGTGAGCCGCCCATGCGAGCGAATGTTTTGCAGAACCGCAGGTAGTAAGCCGGGCTGTCCTTGGGTGGCTCGCCGCGCGACCAGTCCCAGCCCCCACCGTCCTGCAGGTCGACTACTGCCATATGGTGCCCCTGGACCCGCTTGCCCCCCGGCAGCAGCAGGTTGTTCGCCACGCTCAAGGCCTTCTCAAACACCTGCGGGCTCATGATCGCCGACCCGATGGTCAGGTAGACCCCGCCGCTGAGGTTCTTTACACCCTCGGCAAACACGCGCGCGTCGGTCGCACTAGTCCTGCCGATTGCCCCGCCGTGGAACATCGGGTGGTTCGTGATGATGTCGTACCCGATCCCCGGGTGAACCGTCAACGGCACCCGCTTGCGATAGGACGCATCCAGTACGGAGTAGCGCTTATATGGATGCTTGATTTCTTGCCGGCCGGGTTTCAGATCAAAGCGGCGCATCGCGTTGAGCAGGTCGGCTCGTGCGCCAGACAGATCGCTCGAAGGATCATCGCTCACCTGCTTAGCAAGCGTGTCCGGGTCCGGCAGCGTCAACCCGTCTTCACATACCATCCGCCCCACCGCCTCGCCCCAGCCAAACCCTTCCGCCGCCCCCACCAGCGCCGCCAGGCTTAACCACCGACCGGTCTCGTCCCAAGTCCCGAACCGACCCCCCGGCGTGTTGTCTCGTACCGACTCACTAGACCGGCCCAGAAAAGCGAACTCCCAGTCGTGGATGATCCCCGCGCCCTGCGTGGAGAGGTGGGTGACGTGTCCCGTTTCGACAAGCGCTTTGACCAGCGGCCCGCACCCGTTCTTGATGACGTGAGCCCCGTACACCAGCATCACCGATGCCCCCTTTCGGCGGGCCTCGGTGATCCGCTCGGCCAAGCGGTCTATCTGACCACCCATCGCCCCGGGGTCGGGCACCGTGGCCGACGGGTTGATAGCCGCCTGCTCGATCTGGATATAGCTTTTACGCTCTTCGAGCGGCAGGACGTTAATCAGGCTAGGGTCGATCTGCGGGTAGGGCATAACGTGTGGCCACACGGTCTACGCAATCGCCCTCCCGGTCAAGTCCGGCACACGCGGCCGCCACCTGACTCACCCCATCGCCTCACCACACTCGGCCTTCGGCTTTGCCGGGGGGGATCGGTAAACCGCGACGAACATCTACGAACATGATCTTCCCCGACAACGCCGACCGCCGAGGGGAATACCACGCAAACGCATACCGATCCAACTGAACAACTACAAATGCTTTTCAATAAACGTCACCGCCGTGCTGACATCCTTTACCCCCAACGCACCCTGCTCGTCCATCTCGATGTCGAATTCCTCCTCAAACGCCGCAACCAACACGACGCTCAGGATCGACTCGGCGCCCAGGTCCTCGACGAATCGCGAATCGTCTTTGACCATTGACAGGTCGATCTTGAGGGTCTCGGCCGCGACTTTCTTGACTCGTTCTGCGGTATCTGACATAGCTGGTGATCTCCTGTGTGATTAGGCGCAGACGGTCAATGCCTGCTTAAGTTTCTCGATACGGGTATTCAAATCCTCGATCGCCTGCTTCATCTGCTTGACGAACTTGTTGGTGTCGAAATCGCCACGGACAGCCTGGAAGTCCGCCGCCCGGTCGGTGTCGCTGCCGTCCTGCGCAAAGCCCGTCTGCGTCACCTCGTCAAACTCCTTGCCGGCGTCGATGAGGATCAGGCTCAGGAACTTGCCCTGAACCGCGAGCAGTTGGTCAGAAATCAACGCCGCATTCGCAGTCTTAACCTCATCCAGATTATCGCCAAATACCTTCTTGTAGGCATGACGGACCCATGCCCATTCGTCTTCCCCGTAAGCCTCGTGGATAGCATCCAACGCCGACTCGAACGCGCCCAGGCCGGCTATCTTTCCCGACCCGACGGCGGCATAAAGATCTTCCAATCGCTTGGCCGGCATCATCTGGCCGCCGATGTCAACCCACCTTTCACTGTAAACCGAGTCAGCCGAAGCGGCCAATGCCTGGCTCAGACCAGCACCACCCTGTTCCACCGCCCGCTCGATCCGGGAAACAACCTTCTCTAGGAGGTAGCTATGAATACCTGATCGGTAATACTTGATCCCGCCGCGTAGTAGGACACGCTTGACCTGCGCCCCGCTGATCGTAACGGTGTCGACCGATTTTTCTGTGTTGTCCTTCAACACCTCAAGCCGATCGGACCCCGCGATCATCCGCCCTACCGTCAGCGGGCTGAACACATCAAACGAAAGACGGTCCCGCAAGACCTTGCCCTTGCGTCGGTCGCGCGTCGGCCATTTTGCGCCGTCACGGACGGTCCCCACGGTCGACAGGTTGAGTCCCGGGACAACCATACACCGCCCGTCGTGCGCCGCCTCGATGTGGCTGAACGGGAAATCAGACAGGTCGAAAGATCGCGTGTGCTTGCCCAGCACCACCGAGAAAGGCCCAACCCGGCAGGGCCACATCATGTAGCTGAAAGAACCTGTTTTGCAGCCGCGTTCGAGCTTGCCCTCGTGGACCGGGCCGAGCTTGTACATGTGGTTGGACTGATTCGTCCCGCTGCCCGCGTTGTAGAAGCTAAACAGCCCCGCGATCAGCAGTGTGGACTTGTGGTGGGTCACGGTGTAAGGCCCCGCGAAGATGCTGCACGCCTCGCCGTGAAACGCCTCACAGTTGGCGAAGAACAGCGACCCCTCAGCCGAGAACTGCTTGCCGACCTGACACCCCTGCCCGACGAAGGTCTTGGCGACAATCGCCCCCTGGGTCACTTTCGTGCCTTCGCCGATGATGAAGTCGTGCGCCTGCACGCCGTCACCGATAAGGGTCGGTGCATCACCACTAGAAAGAATCGTGCCGTTGACCAAAGCAGATGCTCCCCAGACGGTGGCGTTCTCGCCAATATTCACATCAATGATCCGCGCCACCGCTGAAACTTTCGCCCCTGTGCCGATGGCCCCGGTATCGGATTTAACCCTGTCCACTTCCGCCTTGGCGAACGCTTCGAGTTTTTCGATGAACTCTGGACGGTAGCGGTGCATACACCACAGGTGTGCGAATTGCGAAGACAAACCATTGAACAGCGCGACTTCCCGGCCACCGCCCTCGTTGAGCACCTCGACCTCGGTGCCGTTGCCGAAGGTTGAACCGGGGTCGGCCTGGATCACACCGACGTCTTCGATGCATGCACCGGCACCGATAGTGTAATTAGCGATGTGCGACCCGACGTTGGCGATCCGCACGCCGTCACCGAGTGTGCAGTTGATAAGGGTCGCTTCCTCGATCCCGCACGGCCGATCAAGACCCGAAGCGCTGGTAACCGTCCCGGCGAGCGAACCGATCTTCACTCCGCCTTCGAAGCGGACATCATGAATCCGCCCGGGGTCGAACCCATCGGCGACCGTCACATCAGACCAGTCGTCGGCCCGGCATCCCTGACTCGTAAGTTGATCGACCTGCTGATCTGTCAGCGGCCCGTATGCGTTGCTTGCAGCCATGGTAGAAAACTCCAATCAGGGTTGACTCATCTGGTAAGTATCTACAGCGATAGCCGCCTCTTCATTGGTCGGGATGACCAGCACCGCCACACGGCTATTGCCGGAGCTGACCGTGGCCTCACCGGATGCGCCGTTGTTCAACGCCGTATCCAACTCGATCCCGATCTGATCGAGGTTGCCACAAATGGCCGCACGGATGTCGGCTGCGTTCTCTCCGATCCCGCCGGTGAATACTACCGCGTCGAGCTTGCCGAGCACCGCGGTGTAGGTGCCGATGTATTTCTTGATCCGGTACGCAAAGACATCCAGCGCGAGTTGTGCACGATCGTCGCCGGCCTTGGCCTTCTCGCCAAGCGTCCGCATGTCGTTAGAACTCCCCGAAAGCCCAAGCACGCCGCTCTGCTTGTTGCATAGCTTATTCAGGTCGGCAACGGAATAACCCTTGTCGGCCAGGTAAAACAAGATCGCAGGATCAATATCACCGCTGCGGGTGCCCATTACCACCCCTTCAAGCGGGGTCAGCCCCATCGAGGTGTCGACACTCTTGCCGTCACGGACCGCGGCGATGGAGCTACCGTTACCCAGGTGGCAGGTGATGCAGTTGATGTCGTACTTGTCTTTGCCGAGCATCTCCGCGGCACGCCGGGCGACCCACCGATGGCTTGTGCCGTGGAACCCGTACCTGCGGATGCCGAACTTTTCGTAGAGCTCGTAGGGCAGCGCGTACATATAGGCGACCTGCGGGATCGTGTTATGAAACGCCGTGTCGAAGCAGGCGATCTGTGGGACGTTCGGCATCGCGTGCTGCGTCGCACGGATCCCGGTGAGGTTCGGAGGGTTGTGAAGCGGCGCGAGGTCAGCGACCTTCTCGATCGAAGCAATCACCTCGTCGTTGATCAGGACCGACCCAGTAAAAGCCTCCCCGCCGTGGACCACCCGGTGACCAACAGCCTTGATCTCATCGATGTCCTTGATCACTCCGTCATTCGGGCTGACCAGAGCCTGTAGGATCAGCTCGACGCCGGCATCGTGATCGGGGATCGGCTGCTCGAGCGTGCTTTTCTTCCCGTCGTGTTCGTATACCAGCGCCGACCCTTCGTTCCCGATACGCTCGACCAAACCCTTAGCGATCACCCGCCGCTCGGGCATTTCAAAGAGTTGGTACTTGATCGACGAGCTTCCGCAGTTAACGACAAGAACTATCATCGGTTAAGACTCCTATGTGTTCACGCCGGCTGCTCCCACCGGGCGTAGCCGGACGATGCGTTTAGGTCATGGCGATACAGATCGCGGTTGTCGCAACGACGTCCTGAGCGCTGGCACCACGCGACAGGTCGCTGATGGGCTTGGCAAACCCTTGTAAGAAAGGCCCTATCGCTTGAGCGTTGGCCATGTATTGCGTTAGTTTGTAGGCGATATTTCCGGCGTTGAGGTCGGGGAAAATCAAGACGTTGGCGTTCCCGACAACGGGCCCGGGCTGCTTAACTTTTTTCGCGCCAACAGATGGGATAATCGCTGCATCCGCCTGAAACTCGCCGTCGATGTGCAGGTCCGCCGCGCGCTGCTTGACGATCGCCAACGTAGAGGTGACCTTGTCAATGTGCTCGTGTGACGCACTTCCCTGAGTCGAAAACGAGAGCAACGCTGTCCTGGCCGGCTCGCCCAGCAGCTTCTCTCCGCTGGCGTGACTCGCCAACGCGATGTCAGCTAGCTCCGCCGGCGTGGGCGCGATATTCACGGCACAGTCGGCATAGATGAAGGGCTTATCCCTCTGATCTTGAAAGTCTGGGATGACCATCAGGAAGAAACTCGACGCCGTCTCGATGCCCGGTGCGTACCCGACGGTCAATGCCCCGGCTTGGATAACCGTGGCCGTGGCGTGCGCCACGCCGGCGACCATCGTGTCGGCATCGCCCTGCGCAACCATCATCCCCCCGAAGAATAGCGCCCGTTTGACCATCCTCGCCGCGATCGTCGGCTTCATCTCACGGGCCTTGGCGTAGACGGCGGTGTAGCTTTCGAGCTTGTCACTGGTCTTGGGGTCGATGACACGGATCCCGTCGAGCGACACCCCGGCCTGCTTGGCGGCCTCTTGAACCTCATCCGCCGGCCCAAGCAGGATCGGGTCGGCGATCCCGTCGTCCTTGATCTGTCGGGCGGCTTGAACGATCCTCTCGTCCGTGCCTTCCGGCAGAACAACGGACCCGGCCTTGGCTTTGGCCTGCTCAACGAAACGGCTGATGACTCCCATCGTGTACCACTTCCTTTCCCGACCCCGCCCGTCAGCGGTGGCCTTGGCTATTAAATTGTTTGACACCGCCGGGCACATCCACCCGGCGACGAACACCTACCGCTTACGCTTTGGGCGCACCGGGCTTCTTCACCTGGATCCAGTCGTAGTACTCACGCATCTTCAGGTTGGCCGCGGCGGCGTCATCAATGTAGAACTTGGTGTACGGGTGCATCTGCAGCGCGCTGGCTGTGATCATGCTCGATACCGGGCCCTCGACGGCCTGCGAGATCGCGTCGGCCTTGCCCTTGCCGTTGGCCAGGAGGATGATCTCCTCGGCCTCCAGGATCGTACCAACACCCATCGTGATCGCGTAGATCGGCACGTCCTCGGCCTTATCGAAGAACCGTGCGTTGTCGTCGATCGTAACCTTGGCCAGCGTCTTTAGCCGGGTCCGCGAACTCAACGAGCTGGTCGGCTCATTAAACGCGATGTGGCCGTCCGACCCGATCCCAAGGATCTGGATGTCGATCCCGCCGCAATCTTCGATACGCTGCTCGTACCAATCACAGAACGCCCTGAAGTTGCTTGTCGTGCCTGATGGGACATGTATGTTCTGCTCGGGGATGTTCACATGCTTGAAGAAGTTCTCATGCATGAAGTAGTGGTAGCTCTGGTCGTGAGTGATCGGCAGGCCGACGTACTCGTCGAGGTTGAAGGTGGTGCAACG
>JAJDCT010000212.1 GCA_029260695.1 Phycisphaeraceae bacterium | reverse complement strand
GGGTAGCGCACGCCCGGCTGGGTCTGACGCGCCGCCTGCACACGCAGCAGCTCCGCCGCCAGGTCCTTCACCGCCTCGGCGACCTGCTGCTTCTGCTTGTTCCACTTCTTGCCGCCCAGAACAGACAGCGGCGGCCGACCCTCAAACCCACCGACGTATTTCTGCACCAAATCAATCTGTGTGGCCGGCACATGCAATACCGCGCTCTGCGCGAACGACAGCGTCAGGTATTCCTGGCTCAGCCCCCCGCGGCGCATCGTCTTGATCCCCGTGAACTGAGCGATCCCGTGGTCGACATGCACGACGTAGTCCCCGACCCCAAGGTCCAGGAACGCATCGCCCGCCTGGGCCCCGCCGGTGATCCGCTGCGCGGTACGTCGGCGGACGTGGTAGCGGTGGAACAACTCGTGGTGCGGCACCAGGTGCAGCGTCCCCCCGCCCCCTTCCCCGGAAGTGGCCCCGGATGCGTCACCAGAGGTTGCACCAGAGAAGTCCCATGCAAACCCACGGTGCAGGTAGCCGACCTCGAGCGTGAGGTGACCGATCGCGCTGGGAGTGTGTTCGTGGATCAGCTCGGTTAATCGCTCCCGCTCAGCCGGCTTCTGGCAAAGCACGACGACACGTTGCCCCTTGGTTAGCGCAAGCTCGCCGAGTTGGCGGATCGCGCCCTTGGCGTCTTCGTCGAAGTTGACGAGCTGGCTGACAGGCAGCGCGACCGTTCCGTCTTTTGTCGCGCCGGTGGAGTACTGGTTGCATTCGATGTGTGGTCGGGCATTGATCTTGCTGAACACGGTCTTCGGGGCGTACACACCGGTCGCGTTGGTCAGGCGTTCGTAATACCCACGCGCCTGCTCCGACAGTTCCATCACCTCGTGGAGCATGAACACGGTGTCGTCCGGCAGCAGGTCGATCAGGTTGACGGTGCGGTCGTCGGTCTGGATCTGGTCGGTACTTGCGCCGATGATCCGCGCGGATTTAAGCTGGCCGGCCGAGCCCATCGTGTCGGGGTTGATCCGGTGGATCGACTCGACCTGGTCGTCGAAGTAGTCCAGGCGGATCGGCCCAAGCGGCTGGTCGTCGCCGTCGGCGTTGGCGGTGGAGCCGGCGGGGGGGTAGATGTCCAGGATCCCGCCGCGAGAAGCGAAGTCGCCGGGCTGTTCGATCACGTCCTGTCGCTGGTAACCCGCCGCGACCAGCCAGTCCATCAGCTCGCCGGGCGGCAGGTCGTCGTCGGCTCGCATCACTTTAGAAAAAGTCTTGAGCGCCCCCGGCTCGGGCACCGCCTGCATCAACGCCTGCACCGGCGCAACGATCAGGTCCGGCACGTCCCCCTCCACCAGTCGGCCCACCACCGCCAAACGCTCTGCCAACAACTCCAAACTCACGTTCGACTCGCCCGGCAAGACCTCCAACGCACCGAACCGGCAGGCATCCAACGCCCGGCCCGCGTCTGCAAATAGCGACAGGTCGTCCAACGCGTCGTAAGCCTCGTCCAGGTGCGCCACCACCAGCACGATCGGCCGACCAAGTTTCAAACTCAACGCCCCCGCGGTCAGCGTCGCGCTGGAGCCCCGGCTCCCGTGGGCATGGACCGGCCCCCGGACTTCCCCCCGGATTCCCCCCCGGGTATTCCCCCGGACTTCTCCCCCGATTTCCCCCAGGCTCTGCCCCTGCACGCTGTCTCCTGCGCGCAAAGCCTCTGCCAGCGCAGCAACGGGCGCGGACCCGATCAGATCAGGGAGCCATGAGGAAGCCTTGGGCATGTCAGCGGACAGCGTAACACGCACCGAACAGCGGGGCGAGTCATGGAGATTCAATGATGGTTTGTGACGGATGGCGTGAAGAAGCCGACGCGAATCAAAAAATAGAAATCAAGGTGCCTAACTGTCCCCGTTCCTCCCAACCCCCAAATCCCAACCCTTAATCATCGTCCTCTGGCGGCGGGGCGTTGCCGTTCTTCATCGCTCGGATGATCGGCACAATATATTGATCCGGCGGAGGCGCTACTGGCCTGGGCACGCCAAGATCCGGCACATCCTCCAGCACCAGCGTCATCGCGATCTCATCACACGCCTGATTCTTCGGGCACCGTATGCACTCGCTCCAGACCTTCAACGGCAGCTTCTGCCGATCGATCACACCAAACCCCAGCTTCTCAAAAAATGCCTGCTCGTAAGTCAGCGTCATGATCGTCCGCACCCCCAGCACCCGCGCCTCTTCGATACAGGCCTCGGTGAGCTTCCGACCGACCCCTTTGCCCCGCAGGCCCGGCTCGACCGCCAGGGCACAAACCTCCGCCAGGTTCGCCCACACCACGCTCAACCCCCCGACCCCGACGACCCGTCCGCCGCCCCCGGCTCCCCCGGCGTCCTCCGCGACATGAAACTCGCGCACGTTCTCATACATCGACGACAACGACCGAGGGAGCATCAGCCCAAACTCGGCGCAGTCATTAATAATCTTCCCCATCGCGGGCACATCAGCAACCGTGGCACGTCGGATCTGCATGGGGGGATTATAGGGAAGCGGTTAGAGGTTAGCGATTAGCAGCCACCATGTTGCAGAACGTCATGGCGTGACCCATGGCGTCATCCAGGGCGACATGCGTGTGCTGAGTATCCGGATCGATCCATGATTCAGGCATATGGGGCTTGTGCGACTTGGTGTAGGGTGATCCCATCACCGCCATCGCGTAGGAGGCCATGTCCAAACCCGCAAGGAAGAATGGGTCTTCGCCGACGAATTCGTAGAGGTACCACCGGATGAACAGGTGGTCGAAGCTGACAGGGTGCGCAACAAATACGGGTGTGCCCGGCAGTGACTTAACCCACTTGGCGTAATCAAGCATCGCGTCAGACGGGGGGGCCGTGTCCTTGCGACAAGCCGCCCAAGCTTCGGGGTGATCGTTCCAGAACTTCATGTGATCGGGGTGTTGCTTCGCGCTGGGGAGTGTATCCAGGTTTCTTTCGAAGTTGCTCAGAATTGTTTTGTCCAGCCGGAACGCCACGGACGCTAAACTCAGCATCGAATAATGACCCGGGCACGGGCCATCAGATTCGATGTCGGTGGCAACATAGATTTCGTTAGTATCGTTCATGCGATCCCCGTGTTGAACGGTTGGTCAGGACAGATGTTTGTGTAGCGCCGCTTCATCCCAAACCTCAACTCCCAACTGCTCGGCCTTGGTCAGCTTGCTGCCCGCCTTCTCACCGGCGAGGAGCAGGTCGGTGTTTTTCGAGACGCTGGCGGTGACCTTGGCACCGAGTTTGGTGAGTCTGGATTTCAGGTCGTTGCGGTCGAAGGACTCGAAGGTGCCGGTGATGACGACGGTCTTGCCGGCGAAGGGGGAGCCCCCGGATTCCCCGGCTTGGCCTTCGGGTGGCGGGGTGAGTTTTTCTTCGGTCAGGTCGACGCCGGCGTCCTGGAGCTCTTTGATGACGTGTCGGCCGGCGTCGCTGTTCAGGAAGCCGTGGATCGACTCGGCGGTGATGGGGCCGATGTCTTCGACTTCGGCGATTGTTTCTGTGTCGGCGTTGGTCAGCGCGACGATATCGCCGAAGTGCTGGGCTAAGCCTGTTGAGGCGGATGCGCCGACGTGGCGGACCCCCAAGCCTGCCAGCACACGGGCGAGGCTTTGTGTCTTACTCGCTTCGATCCCGGCGAGCAGGTTGTCTACCTTCTTCTCACCCATGCGGTCAAGATCAAGCAGCGCGTCGCGTTTCTCATGGAGCGCGTAGACATCGCCGAAGGTCTTCAGCAGGCCGGCGTCGGCGAGTTGGATGATGGCTTTTTCGCCCAGCCCGTCGATGTCCATCTGGTTTCGGCCGACGAACCAGATCAGTTTCTCGCGGAACTGGGCGGGGCACTCGGGGTTGACGCAGCGGTGGGCGACCTCGTCTTCGAGTTTTTCGATCGGGTGCTTGCAGCTTGGACAGTGCTTGGGTGGGGTGATCGGCTTGCTGCTCTTAGGGCGTTTTTCAGTGACCGCGCTGATGACCTGCGGGATGATCTCGCCGGCCTTCTCGATGATAACGGTGTCGCCTATGCGGATGTCTTTGCGTTCGATCTCGTCCTGGTTGTGCAGCGTGGCGTGTTGG
>JAJDCT010000211.1 GCA_029260695.1 Phycisphaeraceae bacterium | reverse complement strand
CGTTGAGATCAAGTATCGCGCGGAGAACCGCGAGGGTGTGCTCCTGGTTTTGCGAAAGCGCCATCGACTTCTCGCCGTCGAGCGCTTCGACACGGATGCCAAGGTCGGCGGCCTTACCGATAAGCTCCACATATCGTTGGGGATGATTGATGACAACGGGTTGGCTGTCCGAGCGGTAGTGGACCTGAAGCAGCAGCAGGTTGATTCCCTCGCTCTGACAGAACCCTAGCAACTCGTCTTGCTGATCGGGGTCGCTCACGTAACGTCCGTGCCAGACCCACAGGCCCTTGATCGGGGCGGCGTCTGAGGGCGTAGCTTCGTTTGCTTGTGTAGTGGCTGGGGCGGTGTCTGCCAAGGTAGTTGAGGGCAGGAGCACTGCCAGAATCGTCAATAACAGGGCAGCGCAGCGGGCTGTGTCATCGGTCACAGTGATCTCCAGATTGTGGTCAGATGCGTACTATATTCTTGTAGGAAGGCTACCAAAGTGAGCAGGCGGGGTCAATAATTATTTCATAGGACGAAATAATATTGACTGGACCCCTATTTCAGGGTAGGATCACAGTAATCATCTATTGACTAAGCGGATTGGCAGGCCGTCGACTCCGCTTTTTCATGGTCATTTATGTCGGAGTGTGGGAGCATGAAACATAGCCAGATCGACGTCATCCGGGCCCGCCAGCTTGCCTTGTATTCTGCCGCGGCAGGCTTGGGGGCTTTTTCATTCGGTTCGCAGACGCAGGCTGAGGTTGTCTTTACCCAAGTTGATCCCGATGTGGTCGTCTCTTCGGGGGCGTTCGATATCGACTTTGATGGTGACGGCTTCCTCGACGCGGCGGTGGTGAACAACGGGTTTAATGTTCAGGTCCGTTCTTTTGGGTTCGATGAGCTGTCACCGGGCTTCTGGGCGACGGACAACATTACACTCAGCACGCTTGAAGACTCCGCCGTCCCAGGTACGGCGTACTATGTCGCGACCTTCCTGCCCGGCACACTGATCGATGGTTCTGCTCTGCCGATTGATGATGGCGCGCACATCGGCGTGGGCAACTACAACACGATCGGGACAGGCGGGTTCGTCGGCTTCCAATTCGAGATCGGTAACGATCCCAACGAGGTCGACGGGTCTGGTTTCGACCGCCCCGCAGGCAGCACCACTCACTTCGGGTGGCTTGAGATAGACGGCGGTCCGGGGATCAGCGCGGTCGTTAAATCTTTCGCGTACGAGACCACGCCGAACGTCGGTATCATCGCCGGCGATCAAGGCGGGCTTACCGGCGACCTGGACGCAGACGGTTTCGTCGGGATCACGGACCTGAACATCGTGCTTGGCGCGTGGAACCAGAACGTCCCGCCGGCCAACGCGCTTGCGGACCCCTCCGGCGACGGCTTCGTCGGCATCGAAGATCTGAATGTGGTGTTGGGTAACTGGAACGCGGGTACACCGCCGCCCCCGGGCAATGGCGCCGCGATCCCCGAGCCGACCACGCTGGCCCTGCTCGCTGCCGGCACAGGAGCGATGGGGCTTCGACGTCGACGCTGAGGCTGGCCCGGCGCACAGCTTGACAACTATCCAGACGATCCCGGTATGGCACCGGATGGAGTGATCAATATGAGATGGATCCTTGGGATCATCCTTGTGGCGGTGGTGTTTGTCGGCGCGGTTCCGGCGCAAGCCGCCAATCGGTTTATCAACTTCGCGGGAGGGTTGTGGCTGGTCAAAGAAAGCCCGTTCCCAAACCCTGCCGGGCCCGGGCCGAACTTCTGGGACAACTCTGCGGACAGTGTCTGGGTCGACGCTCAGGGCAAGCTGCACATGAAGATCCGCCAGATCGGCGGGGTCTGGCACAGCTCGGAGGTCACGTTGCTGGAGGGGCTTAACTTTGGTGACTACCGCTTTCAGGTCGAGGGCGACCCCGACCTGTACGACCCCAACGTCATACTCGGGTTGTTCATGTTCACCAACGACACGGAGGAGATCGACGTCGAGCTTTCGAGGTGGGGGAACGCGGCGGACCCCGACGCCGGGCAGTTTGTGGTCCAGCCCGCCGTGCCGGGGAACATTGATCGGTTTTCTTTGGCCGACGCCGGCGCCCTATCGACCTACCGTTTCAACTGGCAGCCCGATTCGATTTTCTTCGAAGCCTACAAGGGCGGAGCCACCGCGCCTCAATCAGAAGCCGACATCCTCCAACAGTACTTCTACGACGGGCCCGATGTCCCGCCGCTGGCACCGTTTGCACAGATCCACATCAACCTCTGGCTGATGGGTGGCAACGCGCCGATCAACGGGCAGGAACTCGAGATCGTCATCAGCGACTACGCCTACACCGTCCCGCTTGTCGGCGACCTTGACGGCGACGGGTTCGTCGGGATCACCGACCTGAACCTGGTGCTGGGTGCGTGGAATCAGACGGCCCCATCAAACCTCCGTGCGGACCCATCGGGCGATGGGTTTGTCGGGATCGAAGACCTGAATGTGGTGCTGGGGAATTGGAATGGCGGGACGCCGCCGCCGGCCGAGGCATTGGCGAATGTCCCAGAGCCGGGTAGTGTGATGCTATTAGCTATAGGTATGGTGGCAGTGCTACGACGCATTGCATAGGCCATATCTGAGAAAATCGCTTGGATTCTCCCGGGGGTGTTACACTGGTACGCGAAGAGTCCGCTGGTGTAGCCGGGCGAAGGTCATGTGGGGAACGACGGCTAAAGAGCAATGTGCCGTTACTTCAATAGCAACTTGGCCACATTCGTATCCACGCTAATCATCCTTTTAGGCGCAGGTACCATATCAGCCCAGATCGTCGTCGACGGGACGGCAGACGCCAACTACGGTTCGGCCCTGTCGATCCAAAATACCGACACCCGGTTCGGCAACTCTGACGATCCTGACCCACGGACCGCGGGTGCGTCCCCCAATCCATTACAAGGAGGCTCGGAGCTTGACCAAGTCTTCGGCGTGGTGGACAACGGGTTCCTGCACCTGATGTTTACAGGAAACCTTGAGGACAACTTCAATGATTTGGAGGTCTTCATCGATTCTAAAGCAGGTGTCGGCATGAACACCATCGACGGGTTGAATCTGCCGGGGTCGGTGATCGACGGTCTCTGCTGCCGGGGTTTTGGAGGCGATGGCACGGCACTTCAGAGGATGCACGGCCTGACCTTCGATGTCGGCTTCGCCGCGGACTACTATGTGGGCATCTCCAACGGCACGGTAGGCACTGGAGATCCTTTAGCAGAGCCCGCTGTAAGTGGTTGGGTAGCTGGTGCACACTACACGGAGCTGAACAATGGCCCCACCGGCGTTAATATCAATGTCGGCGGGGTACTTAACCCGTTCGGTGATGAGGTGGACGCCGCGGGCGTTTCCCGTGGCCTGACGCCTGGGACACTAATAGACCAGAACAACAACCTGTTCGCCCAAGTAGATCCGCTCGATGATATCCCGCTGCACGAATTATTCGAGCCCTTAGACCCAA
>JAJDCT010000210.1 GCA_029260695.1 Phycisphaeraceae bacterium | reverse complement strand
CCCTGGTTTTTATAAGGCTGGCGGCAGATAACGAAATCCTGGCCTGTTCCGCCAGCGGGATCAGCTACGCCAAGATCCTCGCCCCGGTCGCGGCGCTGGGGTTGGTTCTGACGATGGGGCTCTTTTATCTGTCCAACTTTGTCGTCCCCGGGTTTTACCGCGCCGCTGCCGAGACCGTTGAGAGCGATATGATGACCGTGTTGGTCACACAGCTCAACCAAAACCGCCCGTTCACTGAGATCGATGGCATCGTTATCTACGCCGACTCCGCGGTGCAGATGCCCGTGCCCCCCGACATCGAGAACGCCACGAAGTCCATCTCCACCAAGTTCATCCCCACCAAGTTCATCCAATTGACCGGTGTCGCGGTGGGGGAGTTGGACGATCAGAACCGGGTCACCGCCGACAGCACCGCGAAGGTCGCCAATATCCTGCTCTTCCAGGGCCCCGAGGGCTCGCGGATGACGTTGAAGCTGCTCGAGGCGATGCGCTATTTGTCTGATGTCGGGGAGCTACATTATTCCAAGAGCCTGCCCATCGGTCCGATCGATTTGCCCAGCCCGTTCAGCGACGACCCGAAGTTTTTGTCTTGGCCACAATTGAGGATGCTGGATCGTGAGCCAGACCGTTTTGGCGATGTGCATGATGCCAAGATCGAACTGGCGCACCAGGTCGCGGTCGCGGAGTTGCGGACATCGATCCGCCAACAAATGAAAGTCGACGACGGCAAGGCGGGCGTGGTGTTGTTGGGCTCACGCCAGGGCTATCGGGTTAAGAGCCCTTCCGTGCGCACGGTCAGTGGTGCGTTGGTACTCAAGGCAACGCCCGACCAACCGATCACGATCGAGTACCCCACCGATGGCCCGGTGCAGCGTAGGATTGAGGCGGTGTCTGGCAGGATCACGATCAAGCCCGGCCAGCGCGAGCTTGAGCCCACGGCCTCAATCGAGCTTGGCGAAGTCCGCGTGTTTAAGGTGCCCGGCACCGAGCCGATGACAGAAAAGCTCGCCGACACGCTGCCCCCGATGGTTTGGCCGACCCCGGTGATTGATCCACAAATCGAGCACAAGCCGATCGGCGACCTGATCGCAGTGGCTGCTCGGCACGTCACACTTTCTAAAAACGTCGACCGTGCGAAGCTCAGCCTGGACCGCAACATCCAGAAGCTCGGACGGAAAATTATCTCGCAGCTACACGAGCGTGCGGCATCGGCGATCACCTGCCTGATACTCCTGGTCTTTGGGGCCGTGCTGGCGATGCGCCTAAAGGGCCAAATGCCGCTGGTCGTTTTCTTCTGGAGTTTCCTGCTGGCGATCGTGTCGATCCTCGTGATTCATACCGGGCAGGATTTGGCGGTCACCCAGAGGGCAACGGTGGTCGGCGGACTGGCGTTTCTTTGGGCCGGAAACGCCGGCTTGGCCCTTACGACTTTTATCGTCTACCGGATACTCGCCAGGAATTAAAAACTGAAAACAGAACGGCCCCAATAACGCACGCTAAAGCAGGAATACAAACCCTAAGCCCCTTGACCTCAGACCTTAGCCCTTGTCCATGAAAACCCTCGATCGCTACATCATCAGGCAGTTCGTCGTCAACTTCGCGATCCTTTACGTCGTGTTGATGACGCTGTTCGTCGTGGTGGACCTGATCGCCAGTCTGGACGAATTCTTCGAAGCGGGACGCAATTGGGCGCGCCTGCAGACGGTCACCAGTCAGGCAGAGCGGATGGGGCAACCCGCGTCGGCGGTTTTGGATCTGATCAAGCATGAAGCCGACGCCAATCAGGTTGCCCGACAACTACATATCACCCAGGCGCAGGCCGAAGAGCTACTCGATCTCGCCACCCCTGGGGTGTTCCTGCGGACCTTCGGCATCTTCCGTGCGGTCGGGGACTACTACGGCCCGATCGTTATCCTGGTCTACGCCTTCTTCTCCGGGTTGATCGTCGTCGCGGCTATGGGGTTCACGCTCACCGGCCTGGGACGTAACCGCGAACTGACCGCCATGGTCTCTAGCGGCATCAGCCTCTACCGCGTTGCGATGCCGATCCTTATTACAGGCATCGCTTTGAATGTCCTGGCGTTGCCTGTGCAGGAGTTTGTCATTCCGCATCTGGCGGGCAAGCTCAGCCGAAAGAAATCACACATCAAGAACCAGACCGTCGAGCATTTTGCGTTTCAGTACGCGCCCGATGGGGAGGGCAGCCTGGTCAGCGCCGCGAGATTCGACGCGGAGCACGAGCAGCTCACGGATATACGCGTGGTGGTCCGAGATGCGCAAGGCCTGCAGAGGCAGAAGATCTCGGCTGCGCAAGCGGTCTGGGACGAAGAGCGGCAAGGTTGGGAGCTCATTGACGGCTACTCGGTCAGACCCGGGCGGATCAGCGAATCCCCGGTGGAGGCGATGGATCGGGGCAGCACAGACGTCGACTTCTTCAAGACCGACCTGTCCCCGACCCTGATTCAGCTGCGCCGAAACGCCGACTACATCAGGCTGCTCCCGGTCACCGAGTTGCAGAAGATGCAACACAACCAGGCGGTCCCCGCATCACTCCGCGACACCGTCACCCGCACCAAATGGGGCAGGATCAGCCTGCTGATCGTCAACGTGTTGATCCTGGCGATGGGCCTGCCGTACTTCCTGCTGCGCGCGCCGGAAAACATGCTGCTGCAGTCGGTCAAGTGTGCGGGGCTGTGCCTCGGTGTCTGGGCAGGGGGCATGACACTCCCCGACTTGGTCACCGGCACGTTTAACCCCGTCGCCGCCGCCTGGATCCCCGTGGTCGTGTATCTGCCCTTGTCTGCCTACGTCCTGCAAAGAGTCAAAACCTAGAAGGGGAGTTCACTTCTACACTTCGTTTCAAGCGTCTTGCGGTTCAATCGCCGGCCATCACTATGACCAACCTCCAAACAGTCAAGAGCCTTTATGAGGCCTTTGCCGCTGGTGACCGCCACCGCATCCTTGAATTGTTCGCCCCCGACATCGAATGGATTCAAAACGAGGGCTTCCCAGGAGGCGGCCGTTACGTCGGCGCTCAAGCCGTGCTTGATGACGTCTTTGCGAAGTTCAAGGTTGAATGGTCCGCCTGGCGAGCCGACGTAGACAACTGGCTCGACGCCGGCGACGCCATCATCGCAGTGGGCAACTACCACGGCACCCACAAGACCACCGGTCAATCCATGACCGCCGCCTTCGCCCACGTCTACTACCTCAAAGACAGCCGCATCACCCGCTTCGAACAATACACCGATACACGCATGATCGCGTCGGCGATGAGGTGAAATCGAGACGGAATGTGTGAGGTGTTACACCTCTGGTGTAAGGTTGTCGATCGGTTTGACTCGATCATCATTCAATATGTTGCTGTTAAGGTGGAGAATATGAGCGTTTACATGCTCACGGTACGTCGCGTATTGGCAGACTGCAGCGTGTGGGATAAGAACTGCGTTGATGATGTTATAGTTATGGTCATAAACAACGACCGCCAAGTAATCAAAAAGTTTGTCATGTAGGTTTCTGATGGCACTTAGTTGGCAGGCGTGATTTTTTTGTGCCAATCGCCGTCCTTTGATCTGGTAGCGAATAGCCTTATCCTTGGCATCGGTGGCATCGTAACCGGCAGCGGAATTACCCTCCAGCTTGAGCTCCAGTGCCTGAGACACGAGCCATTCCGTATAATCTCCCACGGGATTGTTTTGGGTTCGCACAACTTTACGGCGTCTAAGTTCATTGATTGCGGCACCGTGTAATCTAAGCAATTCCTTTTCGGTCATCTGTGCTAGATCGTCATTATTCATAGGGCCACCTCTTGCTCGGTTGCTAAAGAATTAGGACGGAAAGCGGTGATTTGTCAGGATCATATTCGATAGTGGCCTCCTGATGATTGCCCACTTAAGCAATGGCCCTTATCCTACCCATCATGAATCGTATCGACCGGATATTTCAGGATTTGCGGGCTGCGGGAAGTGAAGGTGGGGGCAAGGCGTTGATGCCATACCTCACCGCCGGTGACCCCAGCGTCGAGGCGACCGGGCGTATGCTCACGGCGATCCAGGACGCCGGCGCGTCGGTATGCGAATTGGGTATCCCGTTTTCCGATCCGGTCGCGGATGGGCCGGTGATCGAGGCTTCGATGACCCATGCGCTAAGCCACGGCGTGACGGTCGGCCAGATCTTCGAAATGGTCTCGCATGTCCGGCAGAGTTTATCGATCGGGCTGGTGGCGATGGTCAGCTATTCGATCGTGCATCGGATCGGCCTGACGGAATTCATCGGCGATGCGAAGGACGCGGGGTTTGACGGGTTCATCTTCCCGGACCTGGCTCTGGAGGAGTCCGGGCCCGCGCGTTTGGCGGCGGCGGAGGCGGGGTTGATCCTGAGCATGTTGATCGCCCCGACAACGCCAGACGACCGTGCAGAGCAGATCGCCAAGGCGTGTACTGGGTTTGTGTACGTCGTGTCTCGAGCGGGGATCACCGGTGAACGGGCCGAGTTGCCGCCGGAGCTGCCCGCCAGGCTCAAACGTCTGCGTGCGGTGACCGATCTGCCGATCACGGTGGGGTTTGGGATCAGCAGTGCCGAGCACGTACGCCAGGTGGTGTCTGTGGCGGACGCTGCGATCGTGGGTTCGGGGATGATGCGCCGCGTGGCCCAGGCCCGTTCGGAGGGCGAGGACCAAACGGTTAAGATAGTGGAAGAATACACACGGGCGTTGGTGCCGGGTTTGAGCCCGGTATAGCCAAGACGCCGCGGTGGCGGGTCAGGCGGCGGTGCAGGGCGTTTGACCGGGGGGGCCTGGGAGATTCAGGCCCGCTTAAGGATCGGCCGATGCAGGACTATATATAGGCGGCACGGAGGCTGCTGACGATGCGATGGCATGCCCTGAGCAGAACGGCGAAACTGGCATTTGGCACCGGCTGGTCCGGGGCGTGCGTGATTCTCGGGCTTTGGCTGCTGGAGAACTATCCGTCGATTTTAGCCGTAGGACCGATATCAGCGGGCTTATTTGTCCTGATGGTCCAAGTAGCCGACGACTTGGTCCCGGGGGCGTCGCAAGAGGTGACTGGATTCATGAAACTAACCGCGGCCCTGGTCTTCTTCGGCTGGGCACCGCTGGCGTTCTGGTTGCTCTGGACCAACACGCCAATCTGACCCGGCCGGCTACCAGGCCCGGAGTGACCGACTGATGATGAGATACGCCATGCAACGAACCACACACCGTCAACCGGGCATGCGATGGCTGGCCCTGATGCCCGCCATCCTGGTCTCGATCTGGCTTACGCCATCCACATGGGCGCAGGATCTGGATTTCCCCCAAAGCGCGACGACCGATCAGATGTTGGCCGACCAGCTCGTCTCCATGGCGTGGACGTTATTCGGACGCGAGACCGAGCCCCGCCCCGATCAGCTCCAACGAGCCAAGGTCTTGCTGAACATGGCTGCCCAACTCAACCCCGACGACGAGGGGATGTGGCAGCTCACCATGTCGCTGGCACGGGCACAAGAAGATCAATCGCTGCTCATCGAAGCACTACGCAACTACCTGCGGATGGAGCCCGGCGATGACGCCGCCCAGCTCGAATTGATCAAGACCCGGCTCGGTTCCGTCGAGTCTCTTGACGACTACCTTGAATCGCTGGAGCGTCTGCTTAATGCCAAAGCTGCCCAGCGGTTGTCCGCACCGCTACGGTCCAGGCTCGCCTCCCTCGCGGCGCAGGCTGCGCAGGAGATCGGTGACAACCAGCGGTCCGCCGCCTGGTTGGGTTACGCCGTCAAGCTCGATGAGACCAACCCCGTCGCCGCAAGCATGGTTTACGCATTGGCGATCGAGCGAGACGGGACACCGCGTCAGCAGGGGGCCGCGCTGGTCAATATGCTCAAGGCCAGCCCCGTGGAACCGAGTATCAGGGTCACGCTTGCAAGCCTGCTGATGCAGCAGGGGGTCTACGCCCAAGCCGTCGACCAGTTTAATCTGTCAATGAGCTTGGTGGACATGCAGACACGGCTGGGCCTGACGAATCAATACGCCATGTGTCTGGTGGCTTCGGGCCAGGAAGACAAAGTGCCGCCTCTTCTTTTAGAGTTGCAGTTGTTTCTCAAGCAGATAGCCGACGCGCAGGACCCCGACCTCTTGGCCGAGGATGACCCAGAAGAGGCGCCATCTCTGGAGGACCTGCCCGCGATCCCGGCAACGCTGGAGTTTATCCGGCTGATCCTGATGCACGACGCCAACCCCGTCGCCGCTAAAAATTCGTTCCAACGGCTGCGTGAAAACACCGCCAAGATGCAGGACAAGCAGGAACAAGAGGACTCGTTTGCTCAGTTGACCTGGATCGCCGCGGTGTTCAACCAGGACACCGACTGGGTCAATCAGAGGATCAAGCTACTCGATGCAGACAACGAGCACGCCCGCCTTGCCAGCGGCTGGCTCGCACTGCGGCAGGGCGATGCCCAGGCCGCACGCGACACATTCGAGTCACTGGGTGCTGAAAATATGTTCGCACGCCTGGGCCTGGCTTCGCTGCCGGGCTTGACTGATGAGCAACGAGCCGAGGCTTACCAGCAGATCGTCTGGGACGACCCTAGTTCGATGGGTGGCATCGTTGCCGCACGGCGACTACACAGGATGGGGCAGTTGGTGAGCGCCACCGCGGACGGTGTATCAATCCGCGTGCTTGTGGATGATCTCCCCCGGCAACTCTGGACCCCCGCTTTGACGGTGT
>JAJDCT010000209.1 GCA_029260695.1 Phycisphaeraceae bacterium | reverse complement strand
ACCGCCGCCCCCGGGCGTCGATGCGTCGGCTTCTATCCCCGAGCCCGGCACGGCGGGCCTGCTGGCGGTGGGCTTGGGTTTACTCGGTTGCAGGCGTCGGCGGGCCGAGCGGGGAAACCGGGGGGAACGTGGGGGCCGGGGTCGGGTATAGGGTTCGAACGGCGAAGCCCACTGATGCATCGCCGCGGTGCTTCGGTGGGGTTTCCGGCAGGTCTTTTGAAGGCAATTTTTCAGCGTTCTGCCCGGAATTAGGGTTGACTAACTATTAATACTCAATTACCCTTTTACATGCCGATTGCGACATAGGCCTTGGACCGGGGCCGATCGGGGACCAAAATGCCGGCAGAGGAACATCACTACCGACAGGCGGGAGTAAGCGCTATTGAGGTGATTGTGGTCATTATCGCCTTAGCGGTAGTGATTACACTTTTGCTTCCTTCGCTGACTCGAGCACGAGACAATGCGCGGGGATTAACCTGCCAGGACCGGCTTAGGCAGTTAGGGGAGGCCGCCAATCACTACGCCGACGACTTCAACGGCCGGTTCTTCTACCACTGGCCGAACTTCACAACGGCCCCCGATGGTGAACCGGGCACGGTGGCGGGTTGGTGGTATGACAGCGAGCGGGCGGGTAAATACATCACCAACGCAGACAGCCGCGCAAAGTGGTTCTCACCCGTTGCGAACCCAGCCAAGGAAAACTATACGCACCTCCGCGAGTTGACCGGCGGGGTCATGGTCTGCCCACGCTATTTAGAAGAAGACAACCGCGACGAGGGGCCCGTCCCGCCGCGTTCCTACGCAATGAACTTCTGGGCGAGTGGTGTTGACTTCACGCCCCACGTAAAAAAAACTACCGGCCAAGGCAACGGCATCACCTACACTCGTGAGGCGGACGAACTCGATCGGCTATTGCTGTTTACGGAAGCCGTCATCGAAAGAGGGCGGGGCGGTGCAGCGCGTGTGCGCCAAGAAGACTGGTTCGGTGTATGGGGCCCGCCGTTTGAACGGTTCGCGGGGGCCCGTACGTTAGAGGGTATCCTGACGCGGCCCGTAGGCCCCGGCCCGATGCCGAACTGGTATCCCGATTACAACCGCCACACACCACAGAACCCCGAGAACTGGCCCGCACCGATCGGCCAGGCGAACACCGTCTTTGCAGACGGGCATGTGGCCGCAATCAAAAGCGGCGATCTGTACGACGTTGGGGCGAGACGATCGACCTATGAAGTCCTCTGGTCGCCGATCGATCAAAAAGTAGATGAGGAATACATCAACCGGGGGCACAGAGACCCTAACCGGCCAATAGATCTTCCCCCAGAGCAATTAGCGCCTGCGGCACCGTTGCAACCGTAGGCCGTTGTCGCCGTGTACGTTTCATACTCATACACACTCTATCTTTTCGGGAGGTGTCGCATGCGAGGAACGATTCTGCTTCGGTGCTTGATTGTGTTGACTGCTGTATTATCGTTTCAACCGAACGTATGGGGTATTGTCGTTTCAGACTTCGATTGGCCGCCCCACTTCACACACGTTGTTCCGACAGGGTATCTTGCCTATGGTTTGGATCTCGACGGCATCGTAATTGTTGAGATGAAAGGAGAGAACGTCTACACGGGCCAGCGGGATAGTTACACGGGGACGGGCTCCGTCCTCGCGGGGGGCGAACACATTTTAACCGCCGCCCATGTTGTCGAAGATGCGTTATATACGGGGCCGTTATCAACATTCTTAGTTGATGAGGTAATTATCCACTACAACTTTGCTTCAAGCTCATACAGTTACGAATCCCTGGGCGGCGGCTTTGCGAGCGCCATCCAGGATCACCCTGATTATCAGCCGGGTGTCTTACAACCTTGGAACGGTGTCCACTCAGGCTATGACGTTGCGTTGATTAGCGTCGGGGCTGTTCCTACTGGCATGCCGGGCTACGCTCTCGATCCGTCGTCAAAATCCTCTGTCTTTGGCCGGGATGTAATCATATCTGGCCGGGGTGCGACAGGGTACGGCAGTCGCGGTGAGTCACATAACGATAACTGGAACCGCGCGGGATGGAACACTTACGAAAGCGATGAGATTGAAGGACTGTGGAGCGAGTTCTTGTTTAATGAGTACACCAATGAAGACACCATGATCGCCTTCGATTTTGAAGAGCCGGGCAATCCCTTGACGAGTTGGTACGATGAGTACACCACGGCGGGGTGGGGGCCGGACGAGGTCATGATTGGGCATGGTGATTCTGGTGGACCCACGTTCAGCCCCAATGGATTGCTCACCGGGGTTCACTCTTTTGGACCGGCCCCATTTGATGGTACGTACAACTCGAATTGGGGTGACGTGGGCGTAGATATATGGATGGGACACCCTGATATTTTCAACTGGGTCCAGTCGGTTGCTCATGGGGTCGTCGGTTGGACGGGGGCGGGCGGCCAGCCAACTCCGCCGCCTATCGCTATGTCTCAATCGTATGCGTCGCTCATGGATGGCGTTAACTGGTATGGGGGGACAACACCTACCAATACGGATGACGCAGAAATCACGATCGGCGGCGACTACATCATCAGTGGCCCCGCCACCAGTCAGGTTTTTTCGGCAAAGAGCCTTTATCTCGGGGGCAGTGACGGGCTCAAGAGTATCGAAGTAAACGCCGGGGGCGACATCAATATTGATGGCGACACCATTATTGATACCAATGGGCAGATTACGTTGGAAGTCGGCCAGGTCAACGCGGATCACCTGATTGTCAGCGGGGTCTCGAATGTTCCGGGCACAAATTGGCGAGGAACCTTTCTGTGGTCTGATGTCAATACACTCGGATCGAGTTCGCTCACGGTTAACCGGATTGAGGTTAGGCAGGGTGGAACATTTCAACACGATTGGGCCAACCCCAATACCGGCACACTCTCCGCCTCGGGCGGCGGGAACGTGGACATTGATATCCAAACGGGTGGCGAGGCCTTGTTCCTGTGGGGTAGTCCGGGTGTGGGTGATATCACCAATAGCGGGACTTTCTCCCTGGGCAGCGATGGGGCGGGCAATACCGTTACTGTCGATAGTTACTCGCAGAGTGCGGGCGCTTTGACTGAGGTTTACCTGTTGGACCACCCGACACTCGATTTGATAGCAGACCGACTTGCCATCAGCGGGCAGGCTAATCTGGGTGGTGAACTCGATCTCATCCTGTTGGGCATCGACATCCCCGCCATTGGCGACGACTTCGACATACTCACCTACGGTTCCATCGTCGGTGCGTTCGAGACGGTGACGGGGCTTGATCTGGATAACGGCACATGGCTGGCGCTGACTTACGGGGCATCGGCCCTTACGATCACCGTTCAACTACAAGGGGACTTTGATGGGGATGGGTTCGTCGGGATCACGGACCTGAATATCGTGCTTGGCGCCTGGAACCAGATCAGGCCGGCCGGGGCGCCGCTGACCGGGGACTGGACGGGCGACGGGTTCGTGGGGATCGAGGAATTGAATCTGGC
>JAJDCT010000208.1 GCA_029260695.1 Phycisphaeraceae bacterium | reverse complement strand
GCTTTCCAATCGTCGAGCTTGGCGGAGAGGAGGATGCCGCCTAGGACGAGGATGACGATGATAAGGATGGGGTAGACGAGTTTACGCATGTTGTTGCCCTTTGCAGAAGATGCGGGCCCGGTGGGGCGGAGAACGGGAGACTAGTATATCTCTTTGAGGCGGGCTGCGGAAGAGGGAGATATATGAAGTGTGGATTGTTGGGGCGGAGGGTGTGAGATGTTTGCATGTCGGTCGCATGCGGGGGAGAATTGGGGGGCATATCAGGTCTGGCTAGGGTTGGGTTGTGGGTGTGACTGCATGTAACCCGCCTCAATTGTCGGCTTGGGGGGGTGTGGGGAAGGCGTTGTGTTGTTTACCTGTTAACCGCCGGGTGGGTGTTAACCTATTTAACCTAGTGAAAGGAGCCTGTTATGGGCATGGTTAAGGAATTCAAAGAGTTCGCGATGCGTGGGAACGTCATGGACATGGCGGTGGGTATTGTGATCGGTGCTGCATTTGGGGGGATCGTCAAATCGTTCGTCGCGGACGTGATTATGCCGCCGATCGGGATGGTCACGGGCGGCGTGGATTTTTCGAAGATCGTCGTTGAGTTGCAGGCGGCGGTGCTCGATGCGGAGGGTAAGGTGACGACGCCTGCGGTGAATATGAATGTCGGCCTGTTCGTCAACGCGATTATCAATTTCCTGATTATCGCTTTTGCGATCTTCATGGTGATTAAGATGATGAACAACCTGAAGAAGAAGGAAGAGGAAGCCCCCGCCGAGCCGGCTGCCCCGCCGAAGCAGGAGGTGTTGCTCGAGGAGATCCGTGACCTGATGAAGGCGAAGGGTTAGTTTGTATTAATTCGGGGGGTATGTATTGAATTTGAAAAGTCCCACGGCCGGGAGGCCGTGGGCTTTTTTATGTATCCGTGGTTTTTTATGTGTGAGGTGGTGTTGGTGAGGGCGAGCGTGGTTAGTAGCGGTCGATGCTGGCGCAGGTTTCTTCGCCCTGGACGCTGGAGGACATGGCGAGTGTGGGGCCCTGGTCGAGTTGATCGTTGTGCAGGGCCTCTTTGGGAGCGGAGTTGGGGTTGATTTTGGGCGGGCCGATCAGTTCGCACCTGGCCTGGCCTGGGTTGGCGCGGTCGAGTGTGGCGGTGATGCCGTGGGTGAGGTGTTCGTCGATGCAGACACGCATGCTCGATGGTAGGCGCAGGGAGACGATTTTGTTTTGTTGGTGCAGTTCGAGGATGACTTCGGCGCGGGATTGCCCGCGGTTGGAAGCCATGCGGAGGATCTCGCGGAGCTGGGTGAGCTCGCCGTTGAAAGGCTTTCCCGTGCTGGCTTCGGAGTCGTCGTGGAGGACGATCTTGACGGCTCGGGTGAGTTGTTCGGGTGCGTTCTCGATGGGGATAACCTCATCGACGAGGAGTTGCGGTGTTTCGCGTTTGCGGTCGACCTTGCCTTGAAGGAAGACGATGCGGTCGTTCTCAAGCAGCGGGGCGACGACGTCGTAGGTCCGAGGGAAGACAACGGCGTCGATCGGGCCGGTCTTGTCTTCGAGTGTGAGGTGGGCCATCTTCTTGCCGGAGGCGCGAGTGAAGGTTGGGCGGACACGGGTGAGCATCCCGCCGAGGATGACCTGTGTATCTGCACGGAGTTGGGCGACATCCGCGATCGTGCATGTGCTGTAGCGTTGCAGTGCGTCCTGGTGTTCGTCCATGGGGTGGCTGGAGACGTAGAAACCCAGCACGGCTTTCTCGAACTTGAGCAACTCTTTTTTGGACCAGGGCGTGATATTGGGGAGCGTGATTTCGGGGGCTTGGGCGGGGCCCGCGCCGGCGGTGTTGGCGGCGCCGCCGAAGAAGTTCATCTGCCCGGAATCGCGGTCCGAGGCGGCGCGTTGTCCGGCCTGGATCGCGCCTTCCATGGCGGCGACCATGGCGGCGCGGTTTTCGATCCCGTGTATCTCGTCGAACGCGCCGCACTTGATGAGCGCTTCGATGGTGGCTTTGTTGACGGTTCCCAGGGGGACGCGTTCGCAGAAGTCGTAGAGGCTGGTGAACGGGCCCTTCTTGCTTCGTGCGACGATGATGGCGTCCATGGCTTTTTCGCCGACGCCCTTGACGGCGGAGAGCCCGAAGCGGATGTGGCCGTGGTTGGGGTCGTGGGGCTCGTCGTCGGCGAAGACGACGGTGAACGCGGTGTCTGATAGGTTGATGTCGGGCTGGCCGACGACGATGCCGCGTTTGCCATTGGGCAGCATGACGCGCTTGCAGACGTCGATGTACT
Organism: Phycisphaeraceae bacterium; assembly: GCA_029260695.1. Lineage (GTDB taxonomy): Bacteria > Planctomycetota > Phycisphaerae > Phycisphaerales > Phycisphaeraceae > JAJRRS01. The sequence goes on along the minus strand of JAJDCT010000208.1, from coordinate 2,008 downwards.
CGACGACTTTTTCGGTGCTGACGGATTCGAAGGTCAGCAGGGCGGCCATGTACTGGATGGGGAAGTAGGTTTTGAGGTACGCGGTCTGGTAGGCGACGATCGAGTATCCCGTGGCGTGGGACTTGTTGAAGCCGTAGCCGGCGAACTTGAGGATCAGGTCGAAGAGCTCATTCGCTTGTTTTTCGGAGACATTTTTCTCGGCCGAGCCCTTGATGAACTGGGCGCGGTTGGCGTTGATGACCTTTTCTTTTTTCTTACTGATGGCCTTGATGAGTGAGTAGGCTGCGCGCAGGGGTATATCGCCCAGCTCGTTGACGACCTGCATGACCTGTTCCTGGTAGACCATGATGCCGTAGGTCTCGTTGGTCAGGCGGTCGACGATCTGGTTGACCTTGGGGACGGTCTCTCGGCCGTGCTTGCGGTCGTTGTAGTTGGGGATGAGCTCCATGGGCCCGGGGCGGTAGAGCGCGTTTGCTGCGATGAGGTCTTCGAGGCGGTCGGGGCGCATGGCCATTAAGAGGTTGCGCATCCCGCCTGACTCGAACTGGAACACGCCTGCGGTCTCGCCGCGTTGGAAGAGTGCCAGGACGTTGGGGTCGTCGTAGGTGAGGCGGTCGAGGTCGAGGAGGTCTTGGTTGGGGGTTAGGGGTTGGGGGTTAGGGGTTGGGGTTCCAGATTCGGGTGCGGTATCGGGAACATTGTCTTTTTCGGATTCCGAGTCCCGAATCCCCAGACCCACGGCTTTTTTAATTGTTGCGTCGTCGAGTGTTTGTCGGGTCAGTTTCTTTGCGCGTTCGATGATGGAGAGTGTGCGCAGTCCCAGGAAGTCCATCTTCAGGAGGCCGACCTTTTCGACGGTCGGGCCGTCCCATTGGGTGACGAGTTGGTCGGTGCCGGGGGGTTGGTATAGGGGGATGATGTTGTCGAGTGGCTGTGTCGCCAGTACGACGCCGGCGGCGTGGACCCCGGCGTGTCGCGCGAGGCCTTCGAGGCGCATGGCGGTGTCGATCATCCGCTTGTGGGTGGGGTTGTCGTTGTAGAGTTTTTTAAGATCGGGTTCCTGGTCGAGCGCTTTTTCGAGTGTGACGCCCAGGCCGTCGCCGATGAGCTCGCAGACTTTGTTGACTTCAGAGAGCGGGATATCCATGACCCGGCCGACGTCACGGATGGCGGCGCGTGCTTTGAGTGTTCCGAAGGTGATAATCTGCGCGACGTGGCCGTATTTTTGGCGGACGTAGTCGATGATCTCCTGCCGGCCGTTCTGGCAGATGTCGATATCGATGTCGGGGTATTCCGAGCGGTCGGGGTCGGTGAACCGCTCGAAGAGCAGGCCGTACTTTTCTGGGCAGGCGTTGGATAGGCCAAGGACGTACCCGACCATGGTTCCCACGGCCGAGCCGCGGGCGTTGGTGGGGATGCCGCGCCTCCGTGCCTCGTTGACGAAGTCCCAGACGATCAGGAAGTAGGCGGAGATGGATTTGTCGGCGAGGATTTTCAGCTCGCGGTCCAGCCGGGTGCGGATCTCGTCTGTGACGCCGTGCTCGCCGTAGCGCCAGAGCAGGCCGGCCTCGCAGAGTTTTCTCAGCGCGTCGTCGCACTGGGTCTTGAGGTCTTGGGCGGTGGTGTCTTGATCGTTGAGCTGGTCGAAGGGTTCGAGGTCGAACCCGGCGCAGTAGTTCTGGTACCAGGCGGTGGAGCCGATTGGGGGTTGGGATTTGGGGGTTGGGGATTGGGGGTCGAGGGATTCGGCTTCTTTGTTTCCTCCGTTTCCTTTCCCCAAATCCGAATCCCCAGTCCCCAACCCCCCATCCCCCACCTGTTCGATTTTGACGACGGGTGCGTGGCTGGTGGAGAAGTCCAGTTCGAGTTCGCACATGTCGGCGATGCGCAGGGTGTTCTCGCAGGCCTCGGTCCACTTTTTGTGGTTCATCGCGGCGTACATCTGCTCGGCACTCTTGAGGTAGAGCTGCGTGGGGTACTTCATCCGGCTCTCGTCGCTGACGAGTTT
>JAJDCT010000207.1 GCA_029260695.1 Phycisphaeraceae bacterium | reverse complement strand
ACGTCGGCGACACGTCGGGCGCCGGATCGCAGCCGGCCGGGGTCCACGTCGCAGATGGCGGCGACCTTGACGCCCTGGATCTTCTGCAACTCACCGGCGATCGCCCGGCCCTGTCGGCCCATCCCGATGATCGCGACCGATACCTCGCCCTCTAGCACAACATCCGCAGCGAACGCGAGGCCGGGTACGATCGCCATCGCCGCCAGCGCGCCGCCGGTCTGTTTGAGAAAAGTCCTGCGATCGGTTTCGGTCATGACGGTACGCCTTCCAGTGTCTTAGGCCGGGGACCTTGTCGTTTTAGTGGATCATTGTCTATCGAGGCCGGTGCCGCCGGTTGATCGGGGAGGATCGCGCGGAGGTTGCCCGGCATTGAACTTGGCCGCTCCCCCAAGACGAGTAGTGCGGTGGACCACGCATCGGTCAGGCACGCGGATTGGCCGACCACTGCGGAGAAAGTTCCGCAAGCCACGGAGGTGCCGGTGCGTGGGTCCAGGATGTGGCCCAGGGTTTTGCCTCCCGACTCGATCACACGGCCATGCGGGGCCGAGACGGATAGGGCTGAATCTTTAAGACAGACGGTGATGTCCTGTTGTTCTGGCAGGTGGGCGACTCCGGTGCGCACCCTGACGTGCCAGCCATCTTCACCCGGGGGTGCGCCGATTGCGGCGGCGGTGCTGGTCCCGCCATGCAATAGTGCGCAAACAACACCGTGATCTCTCAGCAGTTCGATTGCCAAGTCGATGGCGAATCCCTTGGCTACTGCGCCCAGGTCCATCGCCACCCCCGTTCGTGTGAACCGGATAGCTTTTGTGTCGTTATCCAGGTGCACACACTCCATCCCGACGCGGCTTTTAGCCTCGTTGATCTCGTCTGGTGCTTCCGCGCCACCCGATCGGTGCAGGCCCAGTGCGTGCATCAGTGGGGCGACGGTGATATCGAACGCGCCATTCGAGTCGTCGTGTACTCGTTTGCACAGATCAAGCAACTCAAACGTCAGATCGTCCAGCGCCACAGGCCCGTCGTCGGCGCGGCGGTTGAGGGTGTTCAGCCAACTGCCGGGATCAAACAGGTTGAACCGCCGGTGGCATTCCGTGATTTCGCGCAGTGCTTCTTCACCCACCGAGCGCAGCCGGTGTGGATCACCGCCGGCGAGCACCAGCTCGAAGCGCGTACCCATTGCGTTGGTCGCGAGTGTGACAGGCATCGCTATGTCAGGCCCTGCTGGCGGTGAGCGTAGCGGGGTCGAACCGGTAAGCGCCGCCGTCCCACATCGACCGTGTCGCCAGGTCGACGATGACCATGGCCTGTGTTGCGAGGTCGACCTGGCTGCGGTTGGGTTCGCGGGTTAGGATACTGTTCAGCCAGTCTCGTCGGAGGGCGTCCTGGTCGTTGCCGATGTCTTCGGATTGGATGTCCTGTTCGTCGATATCGTCGACGTAATCGCGCTCGGGTCGCAGGACGCAGTTGCGTCCGCCGAGGTAGATGTTGGCCTCGTGCCCGCGGATGAGTGTTTCAAGCCCGACGTCGTTGGCGGTCGAGCCCGCGACGACCAGGGTGTGTCCCGACTCGAACTCGACGTTGAGGTTGACCTGGTCGTGGTTCTCCATGGCCTTGTCGACGTAGTGACCGCCGGAGGCGACGACCCGCGTGGGCCAGCCGGCATCCAGTGCGTACATCATCGGGGTCATGACGTGGACCAGCAGGTCGCCGATGATCCCGGTGGAATAATCTTTGTAACGGCGCCAGCGCGCGTAGACCTGCGGGTCCCACTCGCGGGTGCCAAGCGATCCGCACCAGCGTTCCCAGTCCAGGTTCTTGCCGGGTTCCCAGGCGGGGTCGATCTTGTAGTAGAGCCACTCGCCTTCCTTGGAGTTTCGGCAGTAGCTGGTCTGGCTGAAGGTCGCTTTGCCGATGGCACCCTCGGCGAGGAGCTTCTTGGCGGCAGCGTACTTAGGCCGCATCATCTGCTGTGTCCCGACCTGCACGATCATGTCGGGGTTGGCCTTGACGACCTGCCGCATGTGCAGCGCCTCGGGCAGCCTTAGCGTCATGGGCTTTTCGCAGTAGACATCCTTGCCGGCGGCGATGGCGTCGATGCTGTGTTGGGCGTGCCAGTGTTCGGTCGAGGCGATGACCACGCCGTGGATGTCGTCGCGTGCCAGCAGGTCTTCGTGGTGGACGTAGGTGTCGGTCTGCACGCCGGGCTGCTTCTCGCCACAGGCGATCAACGCATTTTGCCAGCGGGGCTCACACACATCGCAGAGCGCGACGACCTGGACGTTGGCCTCTTTGCGTTCGTTGATGCCGAGCATCGCGTGGACGTGGCTGGAGCCCATCCCCCCGACGCCGATCACACCGATGCGGATCGGATCGTTTTCACCCAGCGGTGCGCGTGCCCCGGATTTGGGTGTCTTGGCGCTGGGGTCCAGGCCGATCTTGGCTTCGCTCTTGGAGGCGGCGCCCAGGACGGCGGCGGTGCCGGCAAGCGCGGCGGTGCGTACGATGAAGTCTCGGCGTGATGGGCCTGTGGTTTGTTTCGGTTCGGTGGGGGGGGTGGAGTCTGTCACTTCAATGGTCTCCCTGAGTGGCTGGCTGGGTTTGAGCGGTATCGAGTCGGCGGATCTTGATGTTACGGTAAGAGACGACGTCGCCGTGGTCCTGCAAGGCG
>JAJDCT010000206.1 GCA_029260695.1 Phycisphaeraceae bacterium | reverse complement strand
TTTCACCGAAGGCAGCTTCAACTCCGGCGAAGGCGTCCGTACCGAGGCCCGCAAGACGATCCGGGACGCGGACGTGTTTCTTGGCTATGAGTTCTTCAGCTACGACATCGAAAGCGTGGCGGGTGGAACGGAATCACTCGTCCGGCAACTGGTCCGCGGCGGCGTGAGCTGGTCCGCAGACAAGTGGTATTACAGCGTGACTTTAGACCACTACTTCGGTGACACGGATGATGAATACACACTGGGCACGTTTATCTCTCGCCGGTTTTAACCGCTATGAAAAAACACACCAACCTAGCGCGATGGATCAAAACGCACCGCAACGTGGCCCTGGCACTCCTGCTGCTGGTGGTCTGGGCCTCATGCACACGGGTCCAGCCGAGGCAGGACTGGAACAAGCAGGAAGGCCTGGTGATCCCACACGACACCTTCCCCGGCGATTGCTCGCTATGCCACGTGAGTGAGAATTGGAACACGCTCAAAACAGACTTCATATTCGACCACGAGAAAGAGACCGGCGTAGCCCTGAACGGTGCCCACGAAGATGCCCAGTGCCTACGCTGTCACAACGACCGCGGCCCCGTTGCGCAGTTTGCCGCGCGGGGGTGCGCGGGCTGCCACATCGACAAGCACCAGGGCAGGCTCGGAGTCAACTGTATCGATTGCCACGACGAGCTGTCATGGCGACCCACCAACGCCATAGCCAGCCACAACCGCACACGCTTCCCGCTGATCGGCGCACACGCCGCCACCGAATGCATCGATTGCCACCAGGGCGCTCAGACCGGCAACTTCTCCGGGCTCGATGTCGGCTGTATTAACTGCCACAACGACGACTTCCAGGCGACCAGCGCACCCAACCACGCGGCCAGCGGGTTCAGCACCGACTGCCAGGACTGCCACAGCCCCATCACATGGCAGGGCGCCACGGTCAGCCACCCCAACACCATGCCGTTGACAGGCGGGCACGGCGGTCTGAACTGCAACGAATGCCACACCGGCGGCAACTTCCAGGGACTCTCCACCGACTGTGTCAGTTGTCACATCAGCGATTTCCAAGCCACCAACAGCCCCAACCACGCCGCCAGTGGGTTCAGCACGAATTGCAAAGAGTGCCACTCGAACACCAACTCCTGGCAAGGCGCAACATTCAACCACCCCAACTCATTTGCGCTTAACGGTGGGCACGGTGGACTCGATTGCAACGATTGCCATGTCGGCGGCAACTTCCAGGGACTCTCCACCGACTGCGTGAGCTGTCACATCAGCGACTTCCAATCCACCACCAGCCCAAACCACGCAGCGAGCGGGTTCAGCACCGATTGCATGGAGTGCCACAAGAACACCAACGCCTGGCAGGGCGCGACTTTCGACCACCCCAACTCATTTGCGCTTAACGGTGGACATGGCGGGCTGAACTGCACAGAATGCCACACCGGCGGCAACTTCCAGGGCCTGTCTACCGACTGCGTGAGTTGCCATATCAGCGATTTCCAGGCAACCAACAGCCCCAACCACGCGGCCAGCGGGTTCGGCACCGACTGCAAGCAGTGCCACAACGGCACGAACTCCTGGCAAGGCGCAACTTTTGACCACACCAATAACTTCCCGCTCAGCGGCGCGCACAGCGGGCTGAACTGCACGGAGTGCCACGTCGGCGGCAACTTCCAGGGCCTGTCCGCAGACTGTGTCAGTTGTCACATCAGCGATTTCCAGGCGACCAACAGCCCCAACCACGCCGCCAGTGGGTTCAGCACCGATTGCAAGCAGTGCCATAAGAACACCAACTCCTGGCAGGGCGCTACCTTCAACCACCCCAACTCATTCCAACTCAACGGCGGGCACGGCGGGTTGAATTGCAACGACTGCCATGTCGGCGGCAACTTCCAAGGCCTGTCTACCGACTGCGTCAGCTGCCACATCAGTGATTTCCAATCGACCAACAGCCCCAACCACGCGGCCAGCGGGTTCAGCACCGACTGTACGCAGTGTCACAACGGGACGAACTCATGGCAGGGCGCTTCGTTCACCCATACCAATTCATTCCCACTCAACGGCGGTCACGGCGGCCTGAATTGCAACGACTGCCACGTCGGCGGTAACTTCCAAGGACTCTCCTCCAATTGTGTCGACTGCCACCTCTCGGACTACCAGGGCGTTAACAACCCCAACCACGCAGCCAGCGGGTTCAGCACTGATTGCACACAGTGCCACAACGGTACGAACTCATGGCAAGGCGCGAGCTTCAACCACACATTCCCGATCAACAGCGGCGATCACAAAAATCTTGACTGCAACGACTGCCACCTGAACCCCACCAACCAGAGTGTGTTCAGTTGCACCCACTGCCACGAACACCGTCAGTCCAAGATGAACGATAAACACGATGAGGTTGGCGGATACAACTGGTCGAGCCCTGCCTGCCTGAGCTGCCACCCCACGGGGAAAGACTGAGTCACCGAGGTCCACCCGTAGATAGGGAAAAACTCGTACGTACCCACTGAGCCTTGCGGGCTTGAGACACCACACTCAACGCAGATGGGTACGAAACATACCCCACACGTGCACCGTTTGTAAAAAAGTGTTTGACTCACTCGCCGTGCCAGCCAATGATTGGATACGGCCAAGAGTACACGCGGGATGAGCCAAGAGAAGGGATGTCATCATGATAGTTATCAAAGAGAACACCCGGCGGTTCGCGACCGTACTTCTGATCGCCTGTCTCTGGCTGGTCGGTGGGTGCTCCGCGTACGACTCCCGATACGCCTATCAACCCAGGCCAAACGTGACGGCGATTCAATTCGGAGACGACCCGGACTCTCCACCGCTTCGGATGCTCAGCAGCATCATCGGCGTACGCCGACCCACAAAAGAGGCCAACAACCGTTCGTTCGTCGAAGCCGCAATCCTTTTCGACAACACCTCCAAGCAGACCATCGCGTTCGATCCTGCCACGGCAGCGCTCTTTACGGGGAACGCACAACGATTCCCCGATCCAGACCAGACAGGCCAAAGTATCCGTGTCGAGCCGGAGCAGACGGCACGGGTCACCTTGATCTTTCCATTCCCTGAAACCGAACATCCAAAAGCATTCGAACTCAACGGCCTGAACCTCAGGTGGGCAGTCGAACACGAGGGCCGATCCTATTACTTAAGCGCAACGTTCGATCGCATAGCCCCTCCGGCATATCGACACGACAACTACTATGTCGGATACCCAAGGCCGTACGACTATTACTTCTACCACAGGCACTTCCGACATTAGAAGAAAAGGTCGTGGCAACTGCACACATAACGCGCCATCCGAACGATAAGCGTCTGTGCCGTTTACGGCATGGCCTGAATCGCGCGGAGATCCATCCCTGGCTCGGCGGTCGTCTCTTTCCCTCATATCAAAGATGTTGCGACGGCTTAAGTTAGCCAGGATGACATGACTTATCGATATTCAAGATCCGTAAGATTCATCGCGTTTGGCAAAACGCGCGGGTGTTATCTCGCAGCAGCCGCTGGACGTCGCTTCGGATCGTGTGCTCGGTGACCCGGTAGCCGGCCCGCGCCAGGCCGTCATATTTTTCGGTCAGCACATTGGCGATGGCTCGTCGGGAGTGGTCCCACTTGTAGATAAGCTGGTCCAGTATACGGGCGTCGGAGTGCTGCGGGATGAACCCGGTCCCGAGCATCTCGAGGCGCATGCGGGTCATGCTTTCGATGATCGAAGGGTTATTGAGGAACCACCAGCACCCGAAGGGCATCAGGTTGCCGAACTTGCGGGCGGCGACGCAGAGCTCGTGTTGGTTTTCCAGGGACAGCATCGTGACCAGGAATCGGTTGCCGGGGAACGCGGCGCAGAGGTTGGCGACGGCTTGCGTGTCCGCTTTACCAGAGATATCCGCCGCGCTGCGCAGGGATGGGTTTGCGCCACGGTGTACGCCGATCATCATCGCGAAGGATAAACCCCGATCTTCCAGGACAGGCAAGACGACCTGCGTCAATGCGGTTTCATTGGTGGCCCGGGAGGCAGGCGAGTTCTTTACACTGGAGGCGGGGTACATGAAAGTCGGCGGCAGGCTTGCGGCGACGTAGGCGGGGCGCGTCCGGTCGATCCAGTCGTTTAGGAACCGCTTGGCTTCGTCTATCGCACCGGCTGTGAGATCGCTGTTGACTTGGTAGCCCCACGCGGAGAGTTTTTCACTCGCGTCAGGCCAATCGCACACCATCGGGTCGATCCGTACTACCGGGCGGAACCTTGGGTCGTCGCCCAGCGACGGGTTATCCAACCAGAGTTGCCGTTCGTGCTCGTCGAAGACCTCGTTGGTCATCGTGATCGAATCGACGTTGGCGATTTGCATCACCTTATCGACGTGGGCGTCGGCGTCCTGGTCTGCAAACCATTTGCGGTATGGATCGAGCGTCTTCTCGTTGGGGTCCAGCCCGAGTTTACTAAGCGTGGTAAGCACGCCCCGGCAGGCTTCGCTGATCGGGGTGCGATCGACGAACAGGTGCTTCCATATGTGGTCGGCCCGTTGGGTCTGACTCATCTTCCAGAAATGGTCGTACGGCAGCTTGTCGGGCGTAACGACGCGGAATACCTCGGCGATCAGGTAGTGATACGTCACCAGCTCGTCGATCCCCCAGAGCATCAACCCCCTGCCGGTCCCGTCCGTGGAGTGCCCGAAGCGGGGAGCAAAGCAGTGGGTGTGCAGGTCGGTCACCGGCTGGTCGGCGACGATGCGGTGGACGGTGGCGGAGAGGTTGGGGTCGGTCATGGTGATTCAAATTGAGTGTAACAATTAAACTCAATAGCCGCCGCGTCACACACGGTGGGCCCCCGTCACGATGGCGCGCTGAAGTCAGGTGGTGAACGTGCAGCGGTGGGTCATCCCTTGACAGACCCGGCGGTGAGGCCGGCGATGAAGTCTTTCTGGAGCATCAGGAAGAGGATGAGCACGGGCAGGATGGCTACGATGGTGCCTGCCATGATCATGCCGTATTCCGAGCCGTAGGGCCCGCGGAGTTGGGCGACCGCGACCGCCAGGGGGTATTTTTCTGGTGTCTGCAGGACGATCTGCGGGCCGATGAAGTTGTTCCATGTGCCCAGGTAGGTGATCAGCAGGAACGCGCCCACCATCGGACGGACCATCGGCAACGCGAGTTGGAAGAACATGCGGACTTCACCGCAGCCATCGATACGCCCGGCCTCCATCATCTCAGTCGGCAGGCCGCTGACGAACGCCTGGCGGAACAGGAACACCCCGAACGCAGGTGCAACGCCCGGGAGGATCAGACCGGCGTAGCTATCCAACAGGCCCAGGGTGTAGAGCACCTTGTACCCCGGCGCCAGCAACAGAGCGCCCGGGATGATCAGCGCGGTCAGGACGATGTTAGTAAACATCCCCCGGCCGAGGAAGTTGAACTTCGCCAGCGCGTAACCGCCCATCGCACTGCCCAGGGTTCCCAGGACCGCCATCGTCGATGCAAAGAAGAACGAGTTGACGATCGCCCGGCCGATGCCGGCCTCCTGGAACAGCCGCTTGAAGTTATCCAGCGTCAGGCCGGACCAGTTGATGTCCCACCACGCCGAGTCGATCGGCAAAAACGGTGAGGAGAAAAAGACATCGTTGGTCTTCAACGACGAGCAGGCCAGGTACAAGAAGGGTACCAGGGTGATCGCCGCAAATAAGGTCAGGGGCGTATAAACCGCGAGCTTACGAAACATCAGGCCACCTCCGTCTTGGACAGTATCCGCTGGATTATGGCAAACACACTCAGCAGCAGCGCCAGAACCCACCCGACCGCGCTGGCGTAGCCCAGGTCGCCCCAGTCAAAGCCTTTCTGATACAGATACATCACGATGGTCAGCCCCTGGTTGTCAGGCCCGCCGCTGTTATTCAGCAGCAGGTAAGGCAACTCGAAGAGCTGGAAACTACCAATCAAGGAAAGCAAGATGACGAATGTGGCAACAGGGCGGATGGCGGGGATCGTCACATGCCTGAACCGATGCAGCGGCCCGGCACCGTCGACCTGGGCCGCCTCGAGCAGGTCCGTGTTGACGTTCTGAAGCGCCGCGAGGAAGTAGACCATGTTGAACCCGACGTACATCCAGAACGCCGAGATTATCAGCGCGGGCATCACATACTCCTGCAGCCAGGGGAACTCGGGGTCGAACCAGATCACCTGGTGCAGCGCCACGTTCAATAGACCGGTGTTCTTCTCAAACACCAGCCCTGCAAGGATCGCGACAAACGCCAACCCGACCAGCGACGGAGCGAAGAAGATCATCCGCCAGAACGCCCGGCCTTTGATGTCAGGCCGATTCAGCAGCAGCGCCAAACCCAGCGAGCATGGCAACTGGATAAAGATCGAACCGCACGCAAAGATCACGGTGTTGCGCACCGCCTTGTGGAAGTCGGGGTCCTCCCACATCCAGGAGAAGTTACTCAGCCCGACATATTCTGAACGTTTGGGCCCGCTGGTCTGGAGGAAGGCCATGACGATCGACTCGAACAGGGGGTAGGCCGTGAACACACAGAAGGCGACCGCGAACGGTGCGATGAACAGGTACGGAGCCCACCATGGAGTACGGGTGCCTCGACTCATGGCGTCACCTCCGTCAGGAAGACGTTCCTGCTCATCTCCGCGCGGACTCGCCGCTCAGCTTCTTCAAGCAACCTCAGGGCCTCGGGCATCAACCCGTCAACCTCGTAGATATCGTTTGCCTGTGCGTACTTGCGTAGATCGTTAATCGCCTCACCTATGCGGGTCATCGCCAACGGGCGGAACGGTGAGGAGGTCCGCGGCGGCACGTCCGGTGCCAGAGCGATATACATCGCCCCGGGGGCCTGCCCCTGGAAGTAGGGGTCCGGCTCGTTGAAGTAATCCGAATCCCAATAACGTCGCACCGGTGTGATGATGTTGGTCGTCCGGTACAACTCCTCCGCGAGCTCCTCCGACAGGTACAGGTGCTTGACGAACGCCCAGGCCTCGTCGAAGTTCTTGGTGGACTTGGGGATCGCGATCATGGTCCCGCCGTAAACGGATGTGCGCCGCCCGCCGGGTTCCCACGCAGGCAGAGGCATGAGCTTCAGCTTGCCGCTGAGCTGAGGCATGTCGTTCTTCCAGGTCGACGCGAGCCAGTCCGGCATCAGCGACGCGACCACCCGACCCTCGATCTTCAGGTGGTTTGCAGCCGGGCTGAACTCCGGGGCGTCGATCGCGATACGTCCCTCACCGAAGCACCAGTGGATGATCGTCGAGATCACCAGAGCGTTTGCTTTAGACGCCACGATCAACTCACCAGATTCGTCGAACGTCCCGCCCCCAGCCTGAAGCATCAGCGGCTCGATCCATTCGGTGTTGGTGTACCAGGTATTCAGTAGGTACCGGTCGGGTCGGCCGTCCCCGTCGAGGTCCTTAATCAGCGGCGCGAGCACGCGGGCGAAGTCATCCCACGTCTCGATCTCGCTCACGTCGATGCCCGCCTCCTCGACGATATCCGCCCGGTAGCACAGCATCACGGGGTGGACGTCGTGCGGCAGCCCGAACACGCGGCCCCGGCTGGTCCAAAGGCTGAACGACGGTGGGTTGACCAGGTCGTATATACCTTCCTCTTGCAATAGATCTGTCAGGTCGACAAACCCAACATCTTCCAGCGGCCCGGCGACGTACCGCCCGATCGTGTTGCCCTCGACCTCAATCATGTCCGCTACGGGTGTGTCTGCCCAGAACGATGAAAGCGTCCGGCGGACCAGCGCTGTCATGTCGATCACGAACAGGTTGACCCGCGGGTGCGCGCCCTCAGCGTCGGCCTGGGCATTCCAGGTCTTAAGCTGCTCAGCGTACATCTGGGAGTGGGTCTTGGAGAACGTCCAGAACTCCAGGCCCTGCCGCTTTTCGATCGGCCAGACCAGGACCACCACGGTAGACACCGCAGCGATCAGCATGACGATCGCGCTACCCGGCGACAGATAGCCGGATCCCAGGATTGATCTTTTCATAGCCATATCTGCTCTGTGGGTTAGGTGGATTAAGGTCAAGGTTGTTGGGATACAAGGTCAATACGGATCCTATGAAAAGTGTTCGCGTGGCTGGGCGTGTCAGGCGGGTGATGGTGGGTTTCATAGTCACACGCATTCCATTTTGTCTGTCAAGCCTTCGGCAAGATTCTCAAGTCTACGTCATGCGGTCAGGCGGGCACGCGCACTTCCGCAGTAGTCTGACCGACCGTCATCCGGCAAGCCAACTGGATGTTACGGATCGAATCCGTCGGGTTGGCGATCCGGAACAACAAACGATCGACCGCCTCCTCGCCCAACTCTACCAGCGGTGCGCTGACGGTCGTCAAAGGCGGCATACCGCCGACCGGCTCCACCCCGTCGAACCCGGTGACCGACACGTCACCGGGGATGCTTAAACCCTTGGCTTTCAAGGCCCGACAGACCTCGTAACCGGTCAGGTCGTTAGAACACATCCACGCCGTCGCGCCTCGCTTGGTCTGGTCGAGCAACCAATCGGCGCGCTGCTTGATCGCGACACGCTCACCGTACACGCCCAGCACAATCGAAGGGTCTACCGGGATGCCCCGACGTGTCAGCGACTTGACGTAGCAGGCGAAGCGGTCCACGACCCACTCGCCGAGGGAATCGCCGTGTACAAACCCGATGCGCTTGTGACCCAAATCACACAGGTGCTGCACCATCGCGTCGATGCCCGAGTCGGCGTCTTCCCCGACGCAATCCATCTTCAGCCCGCTATATCGGTCGACGATAGTGACGCAGGGCATCAGTTCAAACAGCCGTTCAGCTACCGGGTGTGGGTGGCTGTAGAGTAGCACGGCACCGGCGAGGGATTCGTTTCTTAGGGCCGAATCTGGATTGTCAGGCAAGAGCAGGTTGGCTAGATCGTCGTTGCGCACACCGTGGAAGAGCATGTAGACGCCCCGCGCCGCGGTGGCGGCGCTGATCCCCGTGAGCATGAAATGCCCGGCCTCGTGCGTGCCCGCAGCGGACCAGTTCAACCCCCCCACCACGGGGGCAAACACGCCGATCACTGTCTTACTTGGGGCCTGCGCCGAACGCTGCGAAGTCGACCCGCCATCGGGCCGACGGCGGTAACCCAGATCACTGGCGGCGCGGATCACACGCGCCCGGGTCGTAGCTGGGATGGCGCGGTCGTTGCGCAGCGCACGCGAAACCGTCGAGACAGACAGGTCCAGTTTCTCGGCGATGGTTTGCTGATTCACCGACATGTTTGCCCTCGACAATGGACGCATCATTAGAGATTAATCCGCCTGACGAGTCAAGATAGATAATGCAATTTTCACGCAAATAATCTGGATGAATCGAGCCGCCGAAAATCTCATGGGCGGCGTGATTTATATATAAATATGTTTACATACACTACTTAGATATACTCATGTCGATTTCGAGTAGTTGGCACTAGGTTCATTGGAATGCAAATTTTAATGCAAAGCAATCTGTGTTCCCATGGGCACCCTCTACCCCATCGACTGTGAATCACACGGGTCCAAGTTGCCCCAGCACATCCTGCACAAACGGTGGATGACTTGAATAAGTATTCCGGCCAGCGGTTGGCTATCCCGGGGAGTTGATGCGGACTCTATCGGCGTCGGCCCAGGGCAAACAGACCCAAGCAAAACAGTGTTGAGGTCGCGGGCTCGGGTAAGTTTGGTGGCAACTCAATCTTCGGCGGGGTGCCTGCGTTCCACTCGCCGAGCACGGCGTTGAGGTCTTCGATGCCAACGAACCCGTCACCGGTGGGGTCGCCAGCCAGAGGGTCGCCGGGTGTGACGTTCTGGTTCCAGTTTCCCAAGATGATGTTCAGGTCTTCGATGCCGACGAAACCGTCGCCGTTGAGGTCGCCGGTTAATCTCGGGGTCAGCGCCGCCAGCGGGTTCGCCAACGGATCGCGCCGCAGTGCGTCGGGGTGTGACGCGAGCAGCGCCAGACCTGTCCACACACTGCTGGCGACGTGGCGCAGGTTCGGGTATGTGGAGGAGCTGAACCCGGAGGGGGCACCCGCCGCCAAGGGTGTTGCTACAAGTCCGACGCCCGCGGGGTCGCTGCCGTCGGCTGTGGTGCGGATCGCGTCGAGGTTGTCGAGCAGGCTTTGTAATTCGTTGGACCATCGGCCCACAGGATCGCCTGCGCCTTCGGTCAGCCAGCCCGCCTGCTGCCCGGCCCAGAGCGCCAGCGCGTAGCCGCCGGTGACTTCGACCTGCAGGTGCTGCCCGCCTGAACTAAACCGTAGCCCGTCGAAAACTCGGCCATCGCCGATGTCATCGCTGACCTTCAGGCCGGCCGGATCGTTGGCGGGTGAGTCGGAAACCCAGCGTATGGTCTGGTCGAGCCGGGTGGCCGTGTCGATCCCAGCCAAGGCGGTCCAGGTCTGGGTGTCGGTCGGGACCGGGAAGAACGCAAGCTCCGTTTGCCCCCCGGGCCCGGGCTGTGTGCCGGTCCAATACTTTTCCTGACCGGGCTGATTGTTGAAGGTCACCTGCACGAACTGTTGCGCATGCTGGGCCATGGCGGACCACTTGGGGTCACCGGCATCCAACGCCGCAAGGTTCATTGCCAGGACGTAGGCATCGATGTTGTTTTCCGTGCTGCGTGCCTGGGTCGTGCCGGCGATCGGGTTAGTAGCTGCGTCCAACCCCAGGGAGTAGCCTCCGAATCCGTCAGCGTTGCTCTGCTGGGTATGGTCGATGATCCAGTCGGCGGCGCGCTTGGCGGCGTCGAGATAAGGTTGCTCGCCGGTTGCTTTGTAGTAGTGGGTCAGAGCGATCCCGGCCCAGGCGGTATTGCCGACCGCGGCATCGGACGTATCGATCGACGGTGACACGCGGTCGGGTGCGAGCAGGTCGTTTGCCCAGTACGAGGTGCGCAGCCGTCCGTCGCCGATCGCGGCGTTATTCGGATCCTTGAACGGGTCGTTGTCCTGCACAAAGCGGATCCCGTCGAGCAGTTTTCGTGCGCGGTCCAGGTCGCCACGGCGGGTGTAGTAGATCGCCGCCAAGGCCGTGTCGTAGATATCTGCGCGGTGGAACAGCGGCCCGAAGCTAGGATCGGATACGGGTACGTCGTAGGTCTGGATCAGCTGCGCGTCAGAGAACTTGGCCGGGTAGTCGTTGGGGACCGGAACAAATCGGTCCATCTGCCTGTCAAGAAATGCGTCAACGCCCGCGATCGCCGCGTCGTGCTCGGCGCTGGTCAGCGCCACAGCGTCGGTGCCCGCCCAGGCCAAACACATCCCCGCCAGGCAGACGGTCGCCAGCCACCGGGGGGAAAACGTGGTGCTACATGAGGGATAACTCATAACGTAACAACCGGGGTTGGATACCGCACCGGGTCAGTTCCTCCTACGCATCAGCAACACAACACCGACGAGCCCGGAAGCCATGATAGATGTGGGCTCGGGGATAGCGATAGACGGAGGC
>JAJDCT010000205.1 GCA_029260695.1 Phycisphaeraceae bacterium | reverse complement strand
CGTGGACGTCACTAAGCAAGACCATGAGATCATGACACGGCGATTAGCCGTGGACGGAGTATAGACCGATGCCTCTGATGCCAAAACGAGTGAAGTTCCGCAAGCAACAGCGGGGCAAGGTGCGCGGCAACGCCGCCCGTGGCAACTTCGTCGCCTTCGGCGAGTACGGGTTGCAGCTGCTTGAAGGCGGGTGGCTGACCGCCCGTCAGATCGAGGCCGGGCGTATCGCCGCGAGGCAGTACGTCAGCCGAGAGGGCCGGCTGTTCGTCCGCGTTTTCCCGGACAAGCCGATCAGCAAGAAGCCGCTGGAAACCCGTATGGGCAAGGGCAAGGCCGAGCCGGAGTACTGGGTCGCCCGTGTGAAGCCAGGCACGGTTATTTACGAGATCGTCGGCGTGCAACGAGACGTCGCCCGACTGGCGTTTGCCCGTGTGGCGCACAAGATGCCGTTTAAGTGCCGGTTCGTTGAGAAACGCCACGCCTAGGAACAACCGCCCCGGATATACGCCGCGGACCGTGAGACCGATATGAAAGCCAACGAGACACACAAGTTTAAAGACGAAGAGTTGAAGGTCGAAGTCGCCCGTCTCCGCAAGAGCCATTACGAGCTGCGGACCCAGGCCGTGACCGAGAAGCTGGAGAACCCCAAGCAACTGGGCAATATCCGCAGAGACATCGCACGGCTGCTCACCGAGCAGCGTGCCCGCCAGTTACGAGAGGCCACCAAGTGACCGAGCAAACCAGCACACCAAGACGTACGCTCACCGGCACGAAGATCGGGGTTGTTGTCAGCGACAAGCGCGACAAGACCTGCACGGTTGCGGTGGACTACCAGCAGAAGCACCCCAAGTACGGCAAGTACCTTCACCGTCAGGCGAAGTTCCAGGTCGACGACCCGGAAAACCAGTGCGTGTTGGGAGACCGAGTCGAGATCACCGGCTGCCGTCCGATCAGCAAGACCAAGAGCTGGCGGCTGGTCAAGGTCGTCGAGAAGGCACCGGCACCGCTGGAACACCACGAATAATCCCAGGCCTGATACGGTCGGGCCGGCCCGGTAGGGCCATTGCAAGGAATTGAGTCATGCTCCAGGCAGAATCAAGAGTCGACGTCGCGGACAACACCGGTGCCAAGATCGCGTATGTGATCCGGGTCCTGGGCGGGTCCACCGGCCGAGGCAAGTACACCCGCAAGACCGCCGGCGTCGGCGACAAGGTCGTGTGTTCGGTCAAGAAGTCACTGCCAGGCAGCGACCTGAAGACCGGGACGATCGTCAAGGCCGTCGTCGTTCGGACACGCAACCCGATCCGTCGTAAGGACGGCAGCTACGTGCGTTTCGACCGCAGCGCCGTGGTCCTGATCGATGACGACGGCAACCCCAGGGGCACCCGTATCTTCGGTGCGGTCGCCAGGGAACTGCGTGAGAAGAATTTTATGAAGATCGTCTCCCTCGCGTCGGAGGTCGTCTGACCACCCGCCGGCGAGGCACGAAGCAGAGGCTAAAGGCTCGCAGCTAATAGCTAATTAGAAGGCTGAATCAAATGGCACGACATGTAAGAAAAGGCGACAACGTCATCGTCACCGCGGGCTCGAGCAAGGGCAAGCAGGGCAAGATCCTGCGTGTGGTGACCGAGAAGGACCAGGTGGTGGTCGAGGGTGCGAACATCCGCACCAAGCACGTCAAGCCCAACCAGAACAACCCCCAGGGCGGGGTGGTGCACAAGGAGATGCCTATCCACATCTCCAACGTCTCGCCCGTGGCCGATGGCAGGCCGACGCGTGTGCGGTTTATCAATAAGGACGACGGTTCGAAGATCCGAGTGGCCGCCAGCACCGGCGAGCAGTTGGGCCCGGACCTTAAGAAAGCACGGAAGTAGGCGTGGTTAGCTATCAGCTCCCGCTGGTAGCTTGAAGAAGACACAAGCGAAGACATCAGGCTAAGAGCAAGCAGCTAAAGGCTAAAACCATGACCCCGCGGTTAAAGAAACAATACAACGAGCAGGTCGCCACGAAGCTCAAGCAGGACTTTGGGATCAGCAACCCCATGGCCATGCCGACCCTGGACAAGATCGTCATCAACGTGGGCATGGGCAAGCAGCTGGAAGGCACGAAGCTGAACCCCAAGGCCCGCGAGCAGGTGATCTCTGACCTGGAGCTGATCTCCGGTCAGAAGCCGATCGTCAAGAAGGCCAAGAAGTCCGTCGCCAACTTCAAGCTGCGTGCGGGCTACGAGGTCGGTGCGATGGTCACGCTCCGCTCGGACCGGATGTGGGAGTTCCTGGACCGCCTGATCACGGTTGCGATCCCCCGGATCAAGGACTTCCGCGGGTTGAAGGACAAGCTCGACGGGCGTGGCAACTACTCCTTCGGCGTGAACGAGCAGGGCATCTTCCCCGAAGTGGATATGACCCGGGCCCAGTTCACCCACGGCATGAATATCAACCTCATATTCAAGCAGAGCACCGACGAAATCACGCGGGCCGCCCTCTTGGAAATGGGTTTCCCCCTGGTCAGGCCCGAAGAGAAGAAGAACTAAGTAACGCCGACTAAAGCGTAAGCAACGGTATTAATCACCGAGTTAGATAAGAGAACACCATGGCATCGAAGTCGACCAGCGTCAGGATGGCGAAGATCAAGAAGACCATTGAGAAGTACGCCGACCTTAGGCGGAAGCTCAAGGCCGAGGGCGATTACGCGGGCTTGCAGAAGCTGCCCCGCAACGCGAGCCCGACGCGGTACCGCAACCACTGTGCACTGACAGGGCGTACCCGTTCTGTGTACCGCAAGTTCGGTATCTCCCGGATCAAGCTCCGTGAGCTGGCGCTGGAAGGCAAAGTCCCAGGGATGCGTAAGGCGTCGTGGTAGAGGAGCCATCCGCTGTTAGCAGCTAGCCGTTAGCTGACAGCCTGGCAAGAGATTGAATAACGAGTGAAATTCACAGCTAAGGCCCAAACGTAATGTCTCTATCAGACCCCATCGCAGACATGATTACCCGGATCCGCAACGCGGCCCGCAACCAGGCTAAGAAGGTCGATTGCCGTAACAGCAAGATCTGCACCGGCATCGCCCAGGTCCTCAAGGACGAGGGGTATGTCGCCGGTTACAGCGTGATCGATGATGGCCGGCAGGGGATCCTGCGTGTCGACCTGCGTTACGGCCCCAACGGCGAGCAGTTGATCCACACCCTCAAGCGTGAGAGCAAGCCGGGTTGTCGGGTCTACACCAAGGCAGACTTGCTGCCCAGGCCCTTAGGTGGGCTGGGGATCGCCATTGTCAGCACGTCCAGTGGCGTGATGTCTGACCGCAAGGCCAGGCAGAACCATGTAGGCGGCGAGTTGTTGTGTACCGTGGAGTAAACCCGGTTTAGCCCAGAAGCGGAGAAGGGCAGACGCCCCCAACCGCGGATTAAGGATTCAAAGCGATGTCCCGTATCGGTAAAAAACCAGTCCCCCTCGCCGGCACCAAGGTGTCGGTTAGCGGAAACCAGGTCACCGTCGAAGCCGGCAGCAACCGGCTAAGCATGACCCACCGCCCCGAGGTCACCGTTAAGGTCGAAGGCGATGAAGTCGTCATCGAGCGCAAGGGTGACTCGCGTATCGCCAAGGCGATGCACGGCCTGACCCGGTCCCTGATCGCCAACATGGTTCTGGGTGTGACCAAGGGCTTCGAGAAGCACCTTGAGATCAACGGCGTAGGTTGGACCGCGAAGCTCCAGGGCAACAAGGTCAACCTGAAAGTCGGTTACGCCGACACCCGGGTCGTGAACGTGCCCGCCGGGATCACCGTAGATATCCAGCAGAACAAGCTGAAGATCAGCGGGGCAGACAAGCAGATGGTCGGGCAGGTCGCCGCGGAGATCAGGGCCCACCGCAAGCCCGAGCCTTACAACGGGCGTGGTATCAAGTACGCCGACGAACACATCATCCGCAAGCAGGGCAAGGCATTTGCCAGCGGCGGGTAAGAACGAACGATTAGAAGCCCTCGACTGCGGGTTTGAAGCCCGCACTGGGAAACGAAACGATGGACAAGCACAAACTAAAAACAGTACGCCGCAAACGCCGCAAGACCGGGATCCGCAAGCGTGTCATCGGCACGCCGGAGCGCCCGCGTCTGACGGTCTTCCGCAGCCTGAACCACATTTACGCGCAGATCATCGACGATCTGGACGGCAAGACGATTGCGTCTGCCAGCACCGTCAAGGCGGGCAGTGGCGGGAACATCGCCGCCGCTACCGAGGTGGGCAAGCAGATCGCCAAGCAGGCGAAGGACGTCGGCGTCAGCAAGGTCTCCTTCGACCGTAACGGTTTTCGATATCACGGCAGGGTCAAGGCCCTGGCCGATGCCGCTCGCGAGGGCGGCCTTGGGCTGTAACCAGGCTCATCTCCGTCGGCCCCCGGCCACGGGTAGCGTTTAGAGGAATAACATGCCGGAATTACTTGAAGACACACAGGCGTTGGAATCCACCACGGTCGGGATCTTCCGGACCGCGACGGTGGTTAAGGGTGGTCGGCGATTCAGCTTCGCCGCCCTGGTCGTTGTTGGTGATCGACGCGGCAGCGTCGGGATCGGCTACGGCAAGGGCCGGGGCGTCCCCGTCGCCATCGAGAAGGCTCAGAAGGCTGCGCGCAAGAACCTGGTCAAGATCGAGCTGAAGGACGGCACGCTGCCGCACCAGATTGAGGGCCGGTTCGGCGCGTCGATGATCCGCCTGATCCCCGCGTCACCCGGTACCGGCGTGATCGCCGGGGGCACCGCACGCGCCGTGTTGGAGATGGTCGGCGTTCAGGATTGCCTGACCAAGGCCTACGGCTCGACGAACAAGAAGAACCTCAGCAAGGCGGTGCTCGACGGCCTGACCCGGCTGCGGACCAAGGAACAGGTCGCCAGCTACCGTGGTGTTGAGATCGAATCCACCGCGGTGGACGAGATGATCGCGTTTGGCAAGCGGTTCACCACCGAGACCAGTTCGGCACCTAAGCAGCCCGCGGCCAAGAGCAACGAGAACGAAGGCGGCGGCCGAGGCAAGGGTGGCAAGGGTGGCCGCAAGGGTGGTGGCCGGCGTACCGAGAGCACGCCCGGCGGCAAGGGTGTGACCGCGACCGTCACACAGATCAAGCCCAAGCCCAAGCCCAAGGCGGTCGTAGCCGAAGCGGACGGTGAAAAGCAAGAGGCCGCACCGGTTGAAGAAACGCCCGTAACACAAGCCGCTGTCGATCAGGCCCCCGCGGCCGAAGCGACCCCGGAAACCAAGACCCCGGAAACCAAGGCCCCGCAAACAGCACCAGAAGCGACCCCGGAAGCAACTGCGGATACTGAAAAGACCGAAGATTAATAAGCGACACCCCGGCGTAGATACGCCGTGTGAGCAGGAGTGTCTGAGCGATGATGATTCATGAAATCACCGAGAAGGTGGGCAAGCATAAGAAGCGTAAGCGCGTGGGCCGTGGCCCCGGCTCGGGCTCTGGTAAGACCTGTGGGCGTGGGCACAACGGTGCCGGCTCCCGTTCGGGTGCGACCGGTTCGATCCGCGCCAGCCGAGAAGGCGGGCAAACGCCATTGTTTAGGCGGGTTGCCAAGCGTGGGTTCTCCAACATCCTGTTCAAGAAGCAGTTCGCGGTGGTGAATATCAGCGCCCTGGACGCACGCTTCGACGATGGGGCGGAGGTCAACGCCCAGATGCTCGTGAAGGTCGGGTTGATCCGTGACGACAAGCTGCCCGTGAAGGTGTTGGGCAAGGGCGAGACCAAGAAGAAGTTTTCGGTCACCGCCGCGTCGTTCTCCAAATCTGCCCAGGACAAGATCACCGAGGCCGGTGGGTCGGCGACGGTCGCCTGATTGAAAAGTTTAGACCCCGGGCGTCCCGATACACTCGGACGCCCCTGGGAACCTCCCGGTTAGTTCCCGGGAACCACAGCCACATTTAGCATCAGGCTAACGGCAAACCGCCAAAGGCTAACAGCCCCATGCTCCAAGCGTTTCTGAACATCTTCCGGATCACCGAGCTACGCAACAAGATCTTTTTCACGTTGGGGATGCTTTGCATCTACCGCATCGGTTTCTTCATCCCATTGCCGGGCGTCAGCCAGGAGTTGATGAAGGCCTGGGCCGAGAAGCAAAGCGGTGGCGCGACCGGGAATATCCTGGATTACGTGAGCATCTTCACCGGCGGAACACTCTCACAGTCCTCGATCTTCGGCCTGGGGATCATGCCTTATATCTCCGCGGCGATCATCTTCCAGCTATTAGGGAGTGTGTGGGAGAAGCTCAAGGCCCTGCAGAAGGAAGGCCCCGCCGGTCGGCAGAAGATCCAGGAATACACCCGCTACGCCACGGTCGGCTTGTGCCTGGTGCAGTCGATTGTCTACCTCAAGTTTTTCCAGTCCGGCGAGACCCCGGTCGTTTACGCGACGTACAAGGACACGTTACTGTTCTGGGCCTGCGGTGTGACTGCGTTGACCTCCGGGACGGTCTTCCTGATGTGGCTTGGCGAGCAGATCGACAAGTACGGGATCGGCAACGGTATCTCGCTGATCATTAC
>JAJDCT010000204.1 GCA_029260695.1 Phycisphaeraceae bacterium | reverse complement strand
TCGTCGAGAAAAAACTCTACCCCGGTTACGTCTTCGTCGAGATGAAGCTCGAGGACGACGGCCGCATCCCCCAGGACGTCTTCTTCCTCATCAAGGAAACCACAGGCGTCGGCGACTTCATCGGCACCGCGGGCCGACCATCTCCCATGTCGATCCCCGAGATCGAAAAAATGCAGATGGCCTCCAAGCCCGCCGACGAGCAGCCCGCCGTCAAGATGGAATTCGAGAAGGGCGACCACATCAAGATCTGCGAAGGCCCTTTCGAAAACATGGAAGGCACCGTCGACGAACTCCTCCCCGACCAGGGCAAGGTCCGCGTCGTCGTCATGATCTTCGGCCGAGCCACCCCCGTCGAACTGGAATACTGGCTCATCGAGAAATTCGAAGAGTAAAATCCGGGTATCGGGTATCGGGTATCGGGTATCGGGGATCATTACAGTTCCCATTCCCCTTCCTGTGAAACGACGCGACTTGTCGCGCCTCCCCAAATAGTCATCTCACATAAACGCCCCAACCGGGGCGTTTTTTTATCCCTCCGTTTTCTCAAACGTCCCCCTTCCGCCCAAGTTCAGTTATGGCCCCCGCAACCCAAAGCCCGGTCATGGCCCGTAGGGCCTTGGCCGGGATCGACTACCACACCCATACAACCTCCCATTCCAGTCAAGACCTCTCATATCGTCATCCCCCTAACCCCTAACCCCCAATCCCTCCACCCCGTCCCATTCGGATAACAGGCTTAAAAACCACCCGTTATGACGTATTTTCAAGCCATGTCCCCCGGTCTATCCGATGATAGGGATACAGGGATCTGAACCCTGCTTGGAGCCAGACGTTGAGTGTCATCGGAACCGGAATCGCCGCCTCGGTCGCCCAGGTGGGCCTGCAATCACAGCAGGTCGCCGGCCAGCGCGATCGCCGGGAAAATAACCGCACCCGACAGGCTCAGCGTGACACCGAGGTCTTCGAGACCCGCCTGATCGGCCTGGAAGAGCACGACGGCGATGAACAGGCTACACGCCTGCACGTCGACAACCAGCAGCCAGACCCCGAACACGCCGAGTACGCCAAGTCCAACGACCACCCCGCTGACGATCAACAGCCCGAAACCCCCGCCGACACGGCCACCCCTGAGCTTCCTGACGCCGACACGCTCCTCCGGCAGCTCGCCGCCACCGCTGACCCTGCCGTCCAGCGTAAAGCCACCGCCAAGCCCTCCCCGGGGGCCCCGGGTGCCTCCGACTCAGACGCCCTCTACACCCACATCGACATCCAGGCCTGACCCCCCCCACGGACGCAGAATCCTTCCCCATACGAAGCGCCGTGACTTGTCGCGTCTCCTTGTTTGATTGTGCCCTCATTATCCCCAAAGCACGGTCATGTGGTCGGGGTAGCTCGGGGTCACTCCCTCTACCCTGACTTCCCCACCCCCAGCCCCCATCACCCATGTACAATCCCATCTATGTGGCCAACCCTCTTCACGATCGCCGCCGTGGCCTGCGTCCTGCTGCTCTGCGCAGCCGTCTGGCTCTGGACCCAACGCCAGGCCCTCCGCGCCGACCGCGACCGAGTCGCCTCCGAACTCGCCCAGCGTGAAGCCGCCATCGAAGGCTACCTGGACGAGGTTGAGCACCTCCGCGAATCGGTCAACGAAAAAGAAAACCAACTCACCGAGCAACGCGCCAAACACGAAGGCCTCGACGACAAGTTCAAAGCCCTCGCCAACGACGTCCTCAAGCAATCCAACGAGCAGTTCCTCCAACTCGCCAAGAAGACACTGGAAGGCGATCAAAAAGACGCTTCCGCCCAACTCGAGCAACGCAAGCAGGCCATCGAATCACTCATCAAACCGATTCGCGAATCGCTGGATAAGCACAGCAAGGCCGTCGCCGACATCGAGAAAGACCGCAAGCAGGACCAGGGCTCACTCCGCCAACACCTCGCATCCATGATCGATGTCCAGCGCCGCCTCGGCGACCAGACCACCGCGCTGACCACCGCACACAAAGGCTCCGCCACCGCACGCGGCCGATGGGGCGAGATCACCCTCCGCCGCGTCGTCGAGATGGCCGGCATGTCCGCCTACTGCGACTTCGACGAGCAGGTCACCATCTGGAACGGCGAAGCCAGCCTCCGCCCCGACATGGTCGTCAACCTCCCCTCCAGCCGATCCATCGTCATCGACGCCAAAGCCGTCGGTGCCAATTACTTCCAGGCCATGGAATCCACCGACCCCGATCAGCGTAAACAACTACTCACCAAGCACGCCGCCGACCTCCGCTCCCGCGTCACCGAACTCTCCCGCAAGTCCTACGCCCAGAGCCTCACCCAAGCCCCCGACTTCGTCGTCCTCTTCGTCCCCGGCGAAGCCTTCCTCACCGCCGCACTCGACGCCGAATCTTCCCTCGCCGAGTCCGCCATGGCCAACGGCGTCGTCATCGCCACACCCGCCATCCTCATCAGCCTCCTGCGCGTCGTCGAAATGGGCTGGCGCGAAACACGCATGGCCGAAAACGCCCGCAAAATCAGCGACCTCGGCAAAGAGCTACACGAACGCATCGCCGTCGCCACCGGCCACATCGATAAGCTCGGCTCAAACCTCGGCCGAGCCGTCAAAGCCTACTATGACTTCGTCGGCAGCTTCGAGACAAGAATCGTC
>JAJDCT010000203.1 GCA_029260695.1 Phycisphaeraceae bacterium | reverse complement strand
TGCGGGGGATATTGCGGACCCCGTAGGCGCGGTGGCGGTACAGCGGCACCAGCGCCAGATAGCAGATGAACTGAATGGTGTCCCACAGCGCGATACGCCAGAGCGGCGCGCCGGGTTGGCGTTGACGCAGTGCTGAGATCAAAGCGCTTGCCCCGCCGATTCGTGGACCAGGCCGAACAGCAACTCGACGACCTCATCGAGCGTCATCTCTGAGGTATTAATCCGGTGTGCGTCCTCGGGGCAGACCAGCGGGGCGTCCTTGCGGTTGGAGTCCTTGTGGTCGCGATCGAGGATGCGATCGCGGATCTGTTCCAGGTCGACTTTCTTCCCAGCCGCCCGGAGTTGCTCAGCCCGGCGCTGGGCCCGGATGGAAGGTGTGGCGTCAAGATAGAACTTGACCTCCGCCTCCGGGAACACAACCGAACCCTGGTCCCGGCCTTCGGTGACAAGACGTGGATGCTCCTGGCCCATCCTTCGTTGATCGCGGACCATCACCTGCCGGACGCCCGGGATCGCCGCGACCTCGGAGACCTGCCCGGTGACGTCGCTATCTCGCAGCCGGTCGGTCACGTCCGTACCCCCGACGTTCAGACGGGGCGGGTCCTGGGCCCAGTCGAATCGAAAATCACTGTTCCGGGCCAGCTCGACCACGGCGTAGTCCTCGGTGACAGGGTCGATCCCCCGTTCGACGCACTTGGCACTGAGGCCCCTGTACATCGCCCCGGTGTCGAGAAATTCCAGCCCCAGCCGCTTGGCGAGGCGCCAGGCGACGGTAGATTTGCCGGCACCCGCGGGCCCGTCCAGAGTAATAATCAGCCTCTGCATGGGTGGGGAGTGTAAGGGAAAACTCATCCGGCGGCACGGCAGATTGTTGTTTTTTTTTACCCTGCCCGTCCACCACGGTCTTATGGCCGTGGCTGGTTCATCCGGTCGTACCACCCCTGGACACGGTCGCGCTTTAATAGCAGGTAATACAGGCGGCCTTCTGCGGCCTGTCGTCCGGCGGAGGCTTCGGCGGTGGGGCCGATGCCGAAGTAGATATCGCCTCGGCCCGGGGCGCGGATCGCTCCGCCGGTGTCCTGGTCTAGCATGAGTTGGCTGCGGGGCAGCGCCCACCCGCCGGTCGGGGCCTTGTCGGTGGTGACCAGGACGACACAACCGCGAGGGAAGATCGCCTTGTCGGTCGCCAGGGAACGCCCGGGCGTGACCTTGAACCCAAGCGATCCGGCGGGCCAGGTGTCTCCTGAGTATTCGCGGAAGAAAACGAACCGGTCGTTGCGTCGGATATACCCGTCCAGATCTTCGGGGTGGCTGGCGAAGTAGGCCCGGAGTGTGGGTAGGCTCAGCTTGTCGGCACTGATCTTGCCGTCGGCGACCAGGGCCCTGCCGATGCTGGTGTACTCGTGGCCGTTGTTCCCGGAATACCCGACGTACATCACCGAGCCGTCGGCCAACTCCAGCTTGGCCGAGCCGTTGACCTGGATGATGTAGGCATCAAGCCGGCTGGGCAGGTAGACCAGCTCCGTACCGGCAAGCGAGTGCGAGTCTTCCAGTTCGGATCGGCTGGGGTGGACCCCGCGGACCTCACCACTGATCGGGTCGGCCATCAGGTCGGCGGGCTTCTTGTACAGCGGGTGCTCAAAGCCCGGGGCGCGCGTGCGGGAGGCTTTGAACACCGGGCTGTAGTACCCGGTGAAAAGCACACCGCCGCCGCCGTCCCAGCCGACCGATTCGTAGACGTCGAACTCCTGACGGAGTTGGTCAAGCATCTGACCCGGACTCGTCTGGGCGATCTGCTCCAGCGCGTGGGCCGAGGCTTGGGCGTGGGCGTGGCTGATCCCGGCGACGGGGAACAGGCCCCGGGTCGAGGGGATCTGGTACCACTCGAGGCTGCGTCCAAGAGCCTGGATGAAACCGGGCGAGGCGAGTTGCCGGGCCACGGGGCTGAGGTCCGGCATCCGCGCAGGGTCGGTGACCAGCCGAAGCGCGCTGGCACCGGGTGGCAGCGGCCGGCTGTAATCCGGTGCGTCGACACGGGCACGCTGACAGCCTGACGACAGAACGAGGATCGAAAACATCAGGACGGGCCAAGTACGCCACGAAAACCTTCGGGCTTGTATCATGTCCGGGCCTCACGGGGTTTGGGGCGGTGTTTGTCGCTGGGCATCCGTGCCGAGGATCACCCACAGTGTCGCAGATCGCACCCCGATCGGCCAGAGGACCCGTAACCCGTGTTCCAAAACCTGTTCATCCAGAACGCATTCGACCCGGCGACCCGGTTTTATTTCTTCTCGATCGTACTCAGCGTTGTGATAAGTATCACGCTGCACGAGTTGGCGCACGGCTGGGCCGCGATCCGGCTGGGTGACCTCACGCCGTCCCGCACGGGGCACATGACGGGGAACCCGTTGGTACACATGGGTCCTTTCTCGATCGCGGCGCTGATGATCGCGGGGATCGCCTGGGGTCAGATGCCGATCGACCCGACCCGGTTAAAGGGTAAGTACGCCGAAGCCTGGGTCGCCTTCGCCGGGCCGGCGACGAACTTCATGCTCTCGTTCGCCGCGCTGACGGGGCTTGGGTTGTGGCTGCGGTTCGGGGGCTACAACGACACCCAGGTCCAACACAACGCGGTGAACTTTCTGTCGACCTTCGGGGGGATTAATGCGGTGCTCGGCGTCTTCAACCTCTTCCCGGTCCCGCCGCTGGACGGCTCGCACATCCTGGCGAACTTCAATCGCAAGTACGCGATGTTCATAGGCGACCCCGCCCATCAAGGCGTGATGATCCTGGCGTTCATCTTCATGTTTTCCGCTGCCAGTGTGATCTTCCAGCCGGTGTTCAGGGCGGCCAGCGCCTATACACACTGGATCATCACGGTGCAGTTCTGATTTGATAGATCGTGTCTACCCGCACTACCCCGCCTGGCGCAGGTCGTAGCTCTTGCGCTGATCGCGGTCGGACAGCACTTTGTAGGCTTCGCAGATGCTGATGAACCGGGCCTGGGCCCCCGAGTCCTTGTTGGCGTCGGGGTGGTATTGCCGGGCCAACTGGCGGTACGCGGTGTGGACCCGCTTGTCGTCGGCGTCCGGTGGGATGTCCAGCACGGCGTAATAGTCCGGTAGATCCACGGAGACCCGCAGCTTCTTTTTGGCTTTGCCATCGGGCTTAGGTTTGGGGGCCTCGCCCGCTACGGCATCCGGGCAGAGGAAGCCAAACTTCACCAGCGATTCGACCGCGTTCATCACGTTCGGCGGGTTATTCACAAACTTCAGCCCGATCTCATGACCGCCGCGGAAGCCCCGGCGTTTGCGCCAACGTTCCTGCACCGAGACCGGCAGTTTCCCACCGTTGAAAACAAACTTAATGGTCGTGACCGCGCCTTCGCTGAACGGGGGCTTGGATTTACATCTGATCCTCACGCCAGACGTAGAGATATCCATCACGTCGCCCAGCGGGCAGGACAGCGTGTCCGTGGCCTGCCTGGGAGCCACACGCTCGGGGTGATGGCCCACAGCCGCCAAATTGGCGGAGCGGCCTTTATTTTTGCGTCCAAACCGCATATACACTGCAGGATCGGCGCGATGAAGGCGAGGCTGAAGCGCGCAGCGGTGGTTCTCTACCAAAGACTCGCGTTATCGGGCCCGCAGATGGCACAGGCAAAAGCACCCGAAAAATCATTGTATGTAGCCTGCCTGGAGGGTATAAAGACGTGTGTCTCAGCCGACACGACCCACTTCCCTAAAAGGAGATCCTCATGATCAACCGATTTCTAGCCGTCGCCCTGATCGCCCTAACCCTGATTGCCATTGTGGGGTGCGCCTCAGCAAAGGTCGAAGATGATCGCGGCAGTTTTGGTGTCTCGACGTACTGATCGAAGCGCCGTTTGGCCTGAAGAGCTAGGCACAGTTTGTAGTGAACAAAAAAAATGCCGCAGTACCAAACGGTACGGCGGCATTTTTTTTGTTTGGATGTGTCAGATCAGTCTCGGCGTTTCAGGCCGATCAGCAAAGCCCCACACGCAAGAAGCCCCAAGCTGGCGGGCTCGGGGACGACCACGAAGAAGGACGTCAGCGCGATGGTGTCGCCGGCGGTCAGTGTGAAGGTGTGGTTGATGCCGATGCTGGTCAGTGCCGCCGGGCCGGGGATGGTGGGCCCGGGCAGGCCGGGGTTCAGTGCGAGGATGTTGGCCGTGCCTCCGGAAAACGGGGCGCTGACACTGAATGGATCGGGGTAGATCGGTAGCGCGCCGACTCCGTCGATCAGACCGTTATAGAACGGGACTCCCGCAATCGTCGCAACCGTAGCCGCGCCGCTGTTGTTCGCGTCGGTGACCGAACCCCCCACAGAGCCTCCGATCAACGAACTGGGCGTGACTGGCGGCGCGATCGGGAGCGAGACATTCAGGACAAAGGTCTGTGTGGCTGCCGTATTGTTCGTCAGCCCAAACACCCCGTTGATAAACGGGTCGGTGTCGACAGTCATGCTCCAGTCCAGATCCCACATCGCGTGGGACATCAGCCCATTCGTGGAGAACTGATTGGCGACTTCGGTCGGCGAAGCAAGAGGATTAAGTATCTGGGTGTTACCCACGACACCGACTTCAATCTGAACGTCGGGCCCGAGCACCACGATACCCGCAGTAGCCGGGACCATAAGCCCTAGCACAACAGCGCACGTTAAACCTAACGTGACCACTGATATATATGACTTACGCTGAAGCATTCTCCACTCCTCGATATTAATTACCACCAACTGTATCTGTAATAATGTAAGGCCTTGTCGGGATCTATTCAATGCAAAAGTTGCTTCCCGGCGACATGCAACATCAAGTCAGGCATAACTACCATTTTTGCAGTACCTTAGTGTCGAAATTTATAGTGGGTGCCAGGCCAATTTTTCGGACTTTCGACCTTATATCAGCCGCGCCGCCTTGCCATCGACCGTGAGCCGGCCCTGGGAGATCAGGCTGATCGCCTCGGGGTAGGCCATGCATTCCTGCTGGAATACGCGGGCGGCGAGGGAGTCGGGGGTGTCGGTATCGAGGACCGGGCAGGAGCGTTGCACGAGGATCTGGCCGGTGTCGTAGGTCTGGTCGGCGAAGTGGACGGTGCAGCCGGAGACCTTGCATCCGCCTGCGATGACGGCCTCGTGGACGTGGTGGCCGTACATCCCTTTGCCGCCAAATGCCGGGAGTAGTGCGGGGTGGATGTTCAAGACCCGGTAATTGAAGTTGACCGGGATCGACAGCAGGCACAAGAACCCCGCGAGGCAGACCAGGTCCACATCGGCGTCTTGGATGATGTTAAATACGGTCTTGGAGAATGAGGCTGTGTCTGCGTGATCCTTCCTTGAAACCAGGTGGACCGGCATGCCGAGCCCGCGGGTGGTGAGCTTGTCGTAGGCCGACTGATTCGAACACACGGCAACGGCCAGCTCGGCATCCAACTCGCCCGACTCGATCTTCTGCGCCAGGTTCAGCAGCGTCGTGCCCCCACCACTAATCAGCACCGCCAGGCGGATCGGTTCATGGCGGGGCTTGGGTACAGAGGGCGTCATGGCGGATACGATACACGACGATGGACCCGCCACAACCCGACATCCAGCCCCCACCCCCGGATTCCTCGCCGTACCCGGATTCGGCACAGGCTCCTTCCACGGGATCAGCGCCTGACCCGGCGGGATCCCCCACCGGTGGGGCCAACCCCGTTGCACAGGAAGTCACGCGGCTGGCCCCTTCGCCGACCGGTGCACTTCACCTGGGCAATGCCCGGACGTTCCTGATCAACTGGGCACTGGCGAAGCGGCACGGCTGGAAGATCGTATTGCGGGTCGAAGACCTCGACGGCCCGAGGGTCGACCCCGAGGCTTCACAGGCCGCCATCGACACGCTCGCCTGGCTTGGGCTTAGCTGGGAGGGCGAACCGCTCTACCAGTCCCACGACTTAATACCTTACAGAGACGCCTTGGCAAAGCTCTACCGTCTGGGCGCGATCTACCCCTGCACCTGCACCCGCAAAGAGATCCTGACCGCCCAGTCCGCGCCGCACGAAGACGAACACGAACTGCGCTACCCCGGGACGTGCAGACCCGGCGCACAGGCAGACCAGCCCCAAACCACCGTGAAGATACTCGAGGATTCCGCCACCGCTTGGCGTATTTCGGTCCCGGACGAATCGGCCGGCTACGAGGATGTGGTGTGTGGTCCGCAGCGTTTTAACATCCAGAAACAGGTCGGCGACTTCGTTGTGGCATCCAAGATGGGTCTGCCCGCCTACCAGTTGGCGGTCGTGGTGGACGACGCTAGGCAAGGCGTGACACAGGTGGTGCGTGGGGACGACCTGCTGGGCTCGGCCTGCCGGCAACTGTTTCTGTACCGCATCCTCGGGCTTAGCCCGATCCCGACTTATACGCACCTACCGCTGGTCCTGGGCCCAGACGGCAGGCGGCTGGCCAAGCGTCACGGTGATACCCGGATCGACACCTACCGCCAACGCGGCGTCGGTGTCCGCCGTATCATCGGGTTGTTGGCACGGTGGTCGGGTGTCAGCGATGGGTATAGCGAATTAAACGCCGACGAATTTGC
The DNA here is from genome assembly GCA_029260695.1 of Phycisphaeraceae bacterium. Taxonomy (GTDB): domain Bacteria; phylum Planctomycetota; class Phycisphaerae; order Phycisphaerales; family Phycisphaeraceae; genus JAJRRS01. The sequence goes on along the minus strand of JAJDCT010000203.1, from coordinate 2,742 downwards.
AGACCGATTCGATCTGGAAACACTGGGACGCGACCCGGTCACCATGACACAGGAGGACGAGGCATGGTTGCTCGACGGATGTTCATCTTAAGCATGCTGGTAGTACTGCTGCCGATGGTGTCGGCCTGTTCTAAAAGCGAGCCCGAGACCAACGCCCCGCAAGCGCAAGGTGCAGAATCCACAGACCCGCAGGCCGTTGGCGGATCTCATCTGGCCGTGACCATCAAGGGTGAGGCATTCAACCTGGAGTTGGCGCTGGATGAGGAAACGCGTATCCAAGGCCTGTCAGACCGCGCGGAAATCGCCCGGGATGGCGGGATGCTGTTTGTCTTCTCAGATGAGCAGAGGCGTGCATTCTTGATGCGGCGCTGCCTGGTTCCTATTGATCTCGCTTACCTCGACGCCCAAGGTGAAGTGGTCTGGATGCATGCGATGCAGATCGAGCCGAACCCCAACGCCCCGGATAATCAGCTCAAACTCTACAACAGTCACCACCCGGCCCAATTTGCCATTGAGGTCAGGGACGGAACACTCCGGCGGTTAGGGTTGCGCCAGGGCGATCGGATCGACCTACCCCTTGAAGACCTTAAGGACCGTGCCCGGTGAGTCGATGAATCCTAAACGTCATCAGCAACAGCACCTAGTGGGGAAGAATGCCAGGCTCAGAACTCCTGCTCGTAATAGATCCTTCCCTGAACGCCAATGACGTCACATCACGGGCGCAGACCGCCCTGTCTTATTGGAATGGGCCCGACCGCCCGACGATCCGGACCCTTAGCACGCAGATTCTTTTTGACGAACCCACCGTTTTGGCAGGTGCGCAGGCGGTGTGGCTGGCACTCCAGGACGAGGGCTCGTCCCATGCGCACGAGGCACTGGGACAGATCCAGGAAAACTGTGTGCCCGCGATCATCAGCCTGCCCGGCGGTGAGCGGATTGTCTCGGCCTACGAAGACGGCGTCGTCGCCTGCCCACTTGATGCCGACCCCACACTGATCTGCTCCGTGCTCCGTTCGCTGTGGAGCCAGGCCCCGGTCCTCGCAGAACTCCAGAGGGAAATCAAACTGCTCCGCGCCCACGAGAACGGGCTCTGCGGCCAGATCGCCCAACTCGATGAAGAGCTACGCATGGCCGCGCAGCTCCAGAAGGAGTTCATGCCCACCGAATTGCCTAGTGTCAACGGCATCGGGTTCGACGTGCTCTGGCGGCCGGCGGGGTATGTCAGCGGCGACATCTACGACGTGGTCCAACTCGATGACACACACATCGGCCTGTTCATCGCAGACGCCGTCGGCCACGGTGTGCCAGCCGCGCTGATGACCGTTCAGATCAAACAATCCATGCCCACCAAGACACTCGATGAGTCAAGCAGGCCCGGCTACAGGCTCTACTCGCCAGGCGAGGCGATCGGCATCCTCAATCGCGAGATGCTCAAGCACCAGTCTGGTAAGGTCCGCTTCGCCACCGCCTGCTACGGCGTGATCGACACCGAAACAAACCAACTCACCGTCGCACGGGCCGGACACCCCTACCCGCTGATCCTCCGTGCGGACGGCCGCACCGATACCATCGAACCCGAGGGCGGGCTCTTGGGCGTCTTCCCCGACGAGGTATTTGAAGAAGCGACCGTTCAACTGGAACCCGGCGACCGGGTGCTGCTCTACTCCGACGGCTTCGAGGTCGCGTTCCCGACACGTAAAGACGCCGAAGAAGACGGGCAGCCCGGGCGACAAAAACTTGCCAACGATCAGTATGCACAGGAGTTTGAAGACCTGCGCAACGGCAATGCCGAAGCCGCCCTCGACCGCCTCGCACAACGGCTGAACATGCAGTCAGGGTCACTGAACCAACGCGACGATCTCACGGTGGTCTGCATGACCATCAGCGAGCCCGCCGAGTCCTTATCCACGGGTGACACCAACGCCCCCACCGCTTCCGCGGCGTAGCCGGGATAGATGACTTTGATGTGTCAGTGTAGAATGGTTTGATGCATCAGGATGCGTCTTTCACCATCAGACGTTTTGCGCCGGGACATATGTCTTCGAAAGCGTTCGACGCCGTGCAATCGCTAAAAGCAAACGCATTCGGTCCGCCGACCAACGACGAGGAGGCCCGTGAGTTGGCGGGCGTGCGAGCCCGCAATGAATGTTGGTGGGTCCATGGGGACTGGCCGAAATCGGATTGCCGCCCCGAGCCGTTGAAGGTCTTGTACCACCTGCTCTACCATGACGGTGGATTGGCCGCGATCGCGCAAACCTCGGTGCGCACCATTCGCCCGCCCAAAGGCGATTTCAATGTGCTGACCCTGGCGGGGGTGGTCAGCGACCCTTCCGTACGCGGCCGAGGCTTTGGCAAGGCGGTGATCTTCGACGCCATCGCACGGCTTGATGAAGAAAGCCTGACTCACTGCCTCTTCCAAACCGGTGACGCCCGCGGGCTATACGAAAAGATCGGGGCCGTGCTCGTGACCAACCGCTTCGTCAACCGAACGGCTGATGATCCCCAAGCCAATCCCTGGTTCGATGAATGGGTCATGCGATACCCCCCAGAGGCACCCTGGCCCGAAGGACTGATCGACCTCAATGGTTCAGGCTATTGACATGCCGAGCGTGGCCATCCGTCACCGCCACCTCTGTTTGTGACCCCGAGTCTTCCACCGCCTCCGCGGCGTGAAGATGATTTAATTTCTTAATCACAGAATCCCGCGTCGAGTAGCGTCTGCATGGTCAGCGCCGCCGTGCC
>JAJDCT010000202.1 GCA_029260695.1 Phycisphaeraceae bacterium | reverse complement strand
GACGCTGGACGGTTCGGGGTGAATGTGCCCGAGGGTGCAAGCGTGGATTTCTCTGCGGTGATGGACCGGATGCGCAAGCTCAGGGCGGGGATATCACCCCATGATTCGGTCCAGCGTTTTAGTGGCCTGGGTATCGATGTCTATCTGGGGCAGGCCATGTTTACAGGGCGGGACACGGTCGAGGTTGCGGGCAAGAAGCTACGCTTTGCACGCGCTTGTATCGCGACCGGTGCGCGTGCAACAGGCCTGCCGATACCGGGGCTGAAGGAGGCGGGGGCGTTGACCAACGAGACGCTGTTCTCGCTGACCGAGTTGCCCAAGCGTCTGGGTGTGATCGGTGCCGGCCCGATCGGTGTAGAGATGGCGCAGGCATTTGCACGGTTTGGTTCGGAGGTCACGTTGCTTGAAAACATGCACGACATCCTCGGCCGAGAGGACCGTGACGCCGCGGTGGTGGTACGCGAAGCCCTGATACGGGACGGCGTTGAGGTGAACTGCAGCTGTGAGATCGAAAAAGTGGTGCTGCAAGGCAACGAGAAGGTTATCCGCTTCAAGATCGGTAGTGAGTGCCGAGACCTGCCGGTCGATGAGATACTTGTCAGTGTCGGACGTGCCCCCAACGTCGACGGGTTGGGCCTTGAGGCGGCGGGTGTGGTATTTGACAATCGAGTAGGCGTCAAGGTCAACGACTACTTGCAGACAAGTAACCCCAATATCTACGCGGCGGGTGACATCTGCTTTCCCTACAAATTTACCCACACCGCCGACGCGTTGGCGCGGATCGTGATTCGCAACGCGCTGTTCTTCGGCCGGGCCAGGGCCAGCGCCTTGACGATCCCCTGGTGTACCTACAGCGACCCGGAACTGGCGCATGTAGGCCTATCGGAGGGAGAAGCCAAGAAGCAAGGCGATGGGGTTCAGACGATCCGTGTCGATCTAAGCGGTGTGGATCGGTCGATCCTGGATGGTGAAGAAGAAGGATTCCTAAAGGTTCACGCCGACCGCAAAGGGCGTATCCTTGGTGCGACGATGGTTGCGCGTCACGCCGGCGACATGATCTGTGAGCTGAGCCTGGCGATGACGGCGGGCATCCGGCTGGGCAAACTCGCCGAGACGATCCACCCGTATCCGACCCATGCTGAGGTCATTAAGAAGGCCGCCGATGCTTATGCCCGGACACGTCTGACGCCGGGGATCCAGCGTGTGTTCGAGAAAGTGATGCGTTGGAGGCGCTAAGGCATTACACTCCCGGTCTGTCCTGATCGGTCTACGCCCCCGGTTCGAGAACCTATGGACGATGTCTCCGCCAAACTGTCGGTCATCATTCCGGCCCGCGACGAGGAGGCTTCGATCGGCCGCACGATCGAGGCGGTGATGCACGGCAAGCCCCGGGAGGTCATCGTCTGCGATGCTCAGAGTACCGACGGCACGCGCGCCATCGCTGAGTCTATGGGGGCGGCCGTTGTCACGACAGAGCCCGGGAGGGGCAGGCAGATGGACGCGGGGGCTGGAGTAGCGACGGGTGAGTGGTTGCTTTTTTTGCACGCCGACACACTGCCGCCGCCTGATTACCCTAGACATATCAGTGATACACTTGCCCAGCCGGGGGTGGTGGGTGGTGCGTTTGAATTGCACATCGATGCCCCCAACCGGTCGCTGCGTATCATTGAATGGTTTGTGAGTATTCGCAGCCGGTGGCTCTCGTTGCCTTACGGTGATCAGGGTTTGTTTATGCGTGCCGAGACGTTCAGGCAGCTGGGGGGTTACGGTGATCTGCCGGCGATGGAAGATTATGAACTGGTCCGTCGACTGAGCCGGCTTGGGCGGGTAAGGTTGGCCAATGCGGGTGTGAAGACCTCGGCGAGGCGTTGGCTGAATCAGGGGATTGTTTGTGCGACGCTGACGAATCAGGCGTGTATCATCGGGTATCACCTGGGGGTGAAGCCTTGCCGGCTGGCGGCTTGGCGAGACGGGCGGTGTGTTGGAACAAGGGACACGAAAACGCGGGGCCACGATGCGGATAGCAATCACGGGCGCGGGGGGGCTGATCGGCAGGGCTCTGCGTGAGCGTTTGGCCGGTGACGGTCACGAGGTGATCCGTGTCGGCCGGTATGTATCGACGCGTCCGCCGGACGTACGTTGGTCGATCCCACATGGGCAACTCAACGGTTCTGCGTTGGAAGGGCTCGACGCCGTCGTGCATCTGGCCGGTGAACCCATTGTTGGGAAGTGGACCCTACCGAAAAAGCGGGCGATCCGTGACAGCCGGGTCGATGGCACGCGTCTGCTTGCGGCTACCCTTGCGGGGCTGGAACGTAAACCAGCTGTACTGATTAGCGCGTCGGCGGTTGGGGTCTACGGCGACCGGGGTGATGAAATACTAAATGAGGATGCCAGGCCGGGCGGTGGTTTTCTGGCCGACGTGTGTCGGGGCTGGGAGGCGGCCGCGCAGCTTGCGGTGCAAGCGGGCATCCGGGTGGTGCACCCAAGGCTCGGCGTGGTCATCAGCCGTGACGGCGGGGCACTTAAGCAGATGCTGCCGGCGTTTCGGATGGGAGTGGGCGGGCCTTTGGGCAGCGGGGGGCAGTGGATGAG
>JAJDCT010000201.1 GCA_029260695.1 Phycisphaeraceae bacterium | reverse complement strand
CCGCAACCCCTGGCGTGTCAGCGTTGACCAAGTGACCGGGGACGTGATCGTCGGCGAGGTCGGGCACTTCAACATCGAAGAGGTCAACGTCTCGACTAACGGCGGCAACTTCGGTTGGCCCACGATGGAAGGCTCGTTCCTCATTGACCAGGTTGATGGCTTTAACCTGACACCGGATGTCGGGGACGTCTTTGCCACGGCCAACGGCATCACGCCTCCCGTGTTTGAGTACGACCATCAGGACGGCGCCTCGGTCACCGGCGGGTTCGTCTACCGCGGCAGCAACATCCCCGCGCTCCAGGGCAAATACATCTTTGCCGACTTCGCGGGCGGTGAAGTGGTTACCAGCCAGCGCCTGTTCGCCGGCGACCTGGCGACCGGCCAATTCGAGCAACTGCTGCTCGCCCCCGGGAGTGCGGGCCTGAATCAACCCGTGAGTTTCGGTGAGGACGCCAACGGCGAGCTCTACGTCGTCCTGATTAACGGGCAGATCCTGTCTATCAACCCGACCGGCCCGGTCGGCCCGCCCCCCACCGCGTTGTCCAACGGCGGTTTCGACGACTCTGGCGGATCGTTAGCGGATTGGACCACGTTTGGCACAAACGCAAGTGCCCGGTCCGAGGCCGTGCTCACAGGCACGCATTCGTTGAAGATCTTCGGGGAGTTCAGCGGGGCAGAAAACTTCACCGGCGCGTTCCAGGGGATCGCCGTCACCGAAGGCATGGAGATTGCCGCCGACGCCAGCGCCTTTATCCGCAGTCAGGACACGCTGTCTGGCAAGGACAACGAAGTCTTCATGAAACTGGAGTACTACAGTGTCTTCGGCGCAGCGCTTGGTTCAGCTGAATTCCTGGGTGAGACATCGATACTGATCGCGGATGGCACCACGGCCGAGGACGTATGGTTGGCACATCAGATCCTCGACATCGCACCCTCCGGCGCGGTGGAGGCCCGGTTAAGCTTCTCGTTTCGGCAGCTCAATAACAACAACGGCGCGATCCATATCGATGGCGTTTCGCTGAGCGCCATACTCATCGGCGACCTGGACGGTGATGGGTTCGTCGGGATCACGGACCTGAATATCGTGCTGGGTGTTTGGAATACGAATGTCGCCGCGGGCGACCTTTCGGCAGGCGACCCCTCAGGCGACGGCTTCGTCGGTATCGAGGATCTGAATGTCGTCCTGGGCAACTGGAACGCGGGCACGCTGCCGGCCGGCAATTCGAGTATCCCTGAACCCGCCAGCCTGAGCCTGCTGGGCCTCGGTGGTCTGGCCATGCTCCGACGTCGGCGGTGAGTCGTTGTTGAATCAGGTTGGTTCTGCTCAACATGGGTGTGTGTGATCCGACGGCAGTGGCACGGACGCGCGTGGGGTGAATTAAAACGAATCGGAGGGAGAGAAACCCAGGCTTCGCGCCGGTGGTTAAGGTCATGTATGTCTCTGGGGTGCTGTCGCTTGAGGTGGGTGAGCGATCAATTTTCGAGGAGTAGGTGGATGCGATTGAGAAGAAGATTAGTCGGGTTGTGGTTGGTTCTATTTGCAAGTTTGGTCCTCAGCCCGATAGCACAGGCGGCGAACCAGACCGCGGCCGTGTCACCGGTCCAGAACGGGGGGCTTGGCTTCGGGGTCGATCTGCGGCCCCACAACATGGGGCAGGCGGTGGTCCCGACGCTCCACTCCTTCGCGGCCGGGGAGCACAACGGCAAGTGGGTCATCATCGGCGGCCGGACCAACGGGTTGCATGGCTTTGAGAACATCGGTGTGCTAAACTTCCCCGAGGCCTCGGCCAATCGGGAGGTCTGGGTCATCGACCCGCTGACTCAGCAGACCTGGAGTCGATCGATCGAGGGTGTCGACGGCGGTTTCAGTAGCGTCGAGATCGCTTCACTGAGTACGACAAATAATCAGTTCCAGCAGGTCGGCGACCGGCTCTACCTGACCGGCGGGTACGGTGTCAGCTCCGCCGGGGCGCTGTTCAATTTCGAGACATTTGACCGGCTGACGTCCATCGACCTGCCGGGCCTGACCGATTGGGTTATCAGCGGCACGGGGACCGCGTCGGACCACGTCCGCCAGATCAGCGACCCGATGTTCAAAGTCACCGGCGGCGCCATGTATGAGATGGGCGGGCAGATGCAGCTGGTCTTCGGTCAAAACTTCGTCGGCAGTTACACGCCGGGGAGCAACGGGCAGTACACCAAGCAGGTCCGCCGGTTCGCGATAGTCGACGACGGCGTCAACCTCAGCGTCACCAATGCCAGCGCGACGACCCCCGCCGAAGAATACCGCCGACGCGATCTGAACGTCTTCCCCGTGATTAGGCCGGATGGCGGTGGTAGTGTCGAGGAGGGCATCGTCGCGTTGTCGGGCGTCTTTACTAACAGCTTCGGCGCATGGACCGTGCCTGTGGAGATTGGCGCCACCGGTGAACCCACTATGGCCGACCCCACCGACCCCTCGACATTCAAGCAGGCAATGAATGGCTACCACTCCGCGAAGCTCGGCGTCTACTCCGAGAACCAAGGCGAGATGGTGGAGGTCCTTCTCGGCGGGATCACCCTCGCGGAATACGACGAGGCCAACGACACACTTGTGATAGACAACGGCTTGCCTAACACCAGCCAGATCTCAGCGGTGCGTATCGATGGGGCCGGGCAGTACGGCCAGCACTTCCTCGGCGAGTTCCCCGAGGTGCTCGACGGGTCGGGCAACCTGGTCCGTTTCGGTTCCAACGCCGAGTTCTTCCTCGCCGATGGGGTCCAGACCTATGACAACGGCGTGATTAAGCAGGATGTCCTGGAAGCCGGCGATCTGCTTGGATATATCTACGGTGGCATCGCCGCCAACGCGCCGCACGTCCGCCAAAACCCCGATGGTTTGTCCGCTGCGACGGACCGGGTGTGGGAAGTCATCTACCAGCCGATCCCCGAGCCGGGGACATTGGCGATCATTATGGTGGGATGTCTGATCTGCAGTCGTCGCAGGTGGTGAAATAAGATTAACCGCGGCGGCGCAGCACCCCGATAGCACCCAGGCCCAACAGGGCAAGGGAGGCGGGTTCGGGGATGTTGGCTGTATTGGTAGGTGGGGCTCCGGAGTTCCAATTGCCCAGGATGATGTTGAGGTCTTCGATCCCAACGAAGCCATCACCTGAGGTGTCTCCGGCCAGCAGGTCATTTGGTGTGACGTTCTGGTTCCAGTTGCTTAGCACGAGGTTCAGGTCGCTGATGCCGACGAAGCCGTCGCCGTCCAGGTCGCCTTCGAGCATCGGCGGGGTGAGTGAGCCGCTGCTGTTGTAGGCCACATAATCCAGGAAGAAGGTAGCGTCGCCTGCCCCGAAGAAGAAGATCGAGTCCAAGGTGAGCGTTGGGCCGGTGATGAGCCCGTCGCCGTTAGCCCAGCCGGACCATTGCGAGGCGTCATCCAGATCCCATTGGTAGAGGTGCCATTCGCCGTCAGCCGTGACTGGCTTGAGCAGGCCCCTGTCCGCGGAAGTCGGATCATCCAAGCCGACCTGCACGGTCATCCCGGGGGTGGTCGTCATCAGCCAGAAACCGATCCAGCCTTGGGCATCTATGGATACGTTGTTCCCCGGGTCGCCGACGCCCGAGACGTGTCTGAGCGTCCAGCCCCCGGCCTCCCCTGTGACGTCGATCCGTTGAGAGGCGGTGCCGTCGTGCGCTTCTAATGTGTCCCGGTCTGCGGTCGCCGCGATGATGCCCCGGTTGCTGCCGGAGAAGGTCGGGCTGGCGTAGAAGCTGCCCTCGTCAGCCTCGAAGTCGACCAGTGGGACGATCACCCCGCCCGGGGGTGGGGGCCCGGTGTCGATGGTCGAATCGATGAAGGCTTGGATGTTGTTGCGCTTGTCGATGCCGAGTTGGCCGTCCTTAAACAGCGTGTTGTAGGAGAACATGGTCGAGCCATTGGCACCCGCACCGTAGATGGCTTGCAGTTGCTGGACGATCAGGTCCGCGTCGTCGTGGAGGTAGGGGCCAAGCCCCGGGGCGATGAGCGTGTTGGTCGGGATGCTCATCGTGTTCTGTATGTTTGGTTGCAGAAGCTGGTTGTTTGAGCTGCTGAGGTAGATCATCGGCATGGCGATGTCCAGCAGATCGTTTTCGAGCCAGGTCCTGTACTCCTGGAGGTAGGAGTTGGTGCCGATGTCGGGGTCGCGCCAGACGGCTGCGGAGAGCTGGGCGTTGGGATCGGCGGCCTTGACGGTGGTTTGTAGATCGCCGACCAAGCCGGTGATGCGGTCACGGATGTATTGCTGATAGGCCCCCACGTTGGACGGGTTGGCGGCGTCTAGCCCGGTTGCGGTTTGGAACATCGCGTGAGACTGGGCGTCGTGCGGCAGGTCGTCGTGCGCGATGCTCCCGATGTAGCGGATGTAATCAAGGTGCAGCCCGTCGACGTCGTAGTTGCTGACGATGTCGTCGGCGACATTGTTGACGTGCTGCTGCCATTGTGGGTTGATCGGGTTGGCGATGACGTAGCCGGACTTCAGGGGCTGGAGGTTGCCGTTGAGGTCTTCGACGCGGTAGCTAGGGTTGGTGTGGTACCAGGGGTGGGGGATGCTGGTGGATGTGCTGGGTGCTGTGGTGCCGTTCCACAGGGGCATGGTGTTGATCCAGGCGTGGAGTTTCATGCCGTTGGCGTGGGCGGCGTCGATGGCGGTTTGTAAGGGGTCCCACGACCCGGACAGGGCCTGGGCGCGGGGCTCAAAGGCGCTGTCGTAGTAGGCGTCACCCTGGCCACGGACCTGGAAGACCAGGTCGGTGATGCCCATGCTCGCGGCATCGGCGACGATTTGTTGGACACCTGAGGGGCCGAGGTTCCGGTACTCGAACCGGCTGACCCAGAGGCCTCTAAAGTCAGCGAAGTCGCCCGTCGTCGCTGCCTCGGTTTGCTGAGGCATACACGCCAACAGAGGGACGATCAGGCAACTGAGGCAGAGGATGGTGGTTCGAGGCATCGCTACGGCCCTGTTAATGGGTACATTCTTATGCCGGGCCTGCCGGCCAACTTATTACATAATATATCGGCCGCCCCCAAGAGTCCATAAAAACCCCTGGGAATCTGTAGAAAATCGGTGTTTTATTGGGGCCTGACCAGGGACTACACATTCGCAGCCGGTGCGCTGCGTTGATCGGCCAAGGTTTTGGGGCGCTGGCCCAGGCGTGGCTTGTGCCGGCCGATCACAATGACCACGACAATCGCTAGCACCGCCATGTCGACGGTGAAGGTGAATCGGCCCATCAATTCAGACACTCGGCCCAGATCCTCAGACTCCAAGGCTAATCGGGCATGATCGATCAGCCACCGGCCCGTGAGGTGTAGCGGCGTCAGGGTCAGGACCAACAGCACAACCTTGACCCGGAACCAGCGCATCTTCAAGAATGTCTTTGGGTGTTGCAGAAACAAGAGCACGCCGAAGAGGATCACGCACATGACCGCAGGCACGATCAGGCGCAGGAACAAGGTGCTGATGGTTGCGATCAGGTCTGTCCACTGCGTGTGTGTTTGGGGGGCGTCTGCGTGCAGCAGGACGGCGGCAGCCAGGAACCCACCGAACAGAGCGCCGATGGAAAGGATCTTGGGGATCAACAGCCAGGGTCTGATGCCGCGTCCGGGGCGCCGGCCGTGCTTGTTTTTGTGGCCGGTCATGGGTGGAGTTTACAAGGTTCCGTCACACCCGGTTTGCCAAGCGGCGGGGGGGCGTATCCAATAGGGCATGATCTGGGTATGTCTACTGATGTTGGGTGTGTCGTTCGTGGTCAGCTTCCCGCTGGCGGGGCTGATGTTGACTGCCAGCCGCCGCCTGGGCCTGGTGGACCCTTCGGGGTTCGAGGGCCATAAACGCCACGCGCGCGAGGTGCCAAACACCGGGGGTGTAGCGATCTTTGCCGGTGTTGCGATCCCGATGGCGGCCGCCTTGCTTGGGGTTTGGCTGGTCCCGGACGCCTGGTGGGCGAAAAACATGCCGGCGGTCGCTGAGCATCTCCCGGGGCTTCGAAACAGCACGTCGATGGGCGGCGGGGTCCTTACAGCGGTCTGCGTGCTGCACGTCATGGGGCTGGTCGATGATCGGCGGGCGCTTGGGCCCTTAATCAAGCTGGTCGTGCAGTTGGTCGTTGCGGTCGGGCTGACCACGCTCTGTGATGTACGGGCGCTGCAGTTTCTTGATAATTACGGCTGGTGGGGGTCTTGGGTCAGCTCGGCTGTGAGCGTGGCGTGGATCACGGCGATCATCAACGCGATGAATTTTCTAGACAACATGGACGGCCTAAGCGGGGGGGTCGGTGCGATCATCGCCGGTCTATATCTGGCGGCGACGCTGATCGGCGGGCAGTGGTTCGTCGCGGCGCTGGCGGCGCTGCTGCTGGGGGCTTTACTTGGATTTTTGGCGTTTAATTTCCCCCCGGCCAGGCTGTTTATGGGGGATGCCGGGTCGCTGGTGATCGGCGTAGTGTTGGCGGTGATCTCGATCCGAACCACCTATTTTGATCCGAGCTCCCCGTCGCCCACATTCGGACATTGGTACGGCGTGCAGATGCCGTTGATGGTTATGGCGATCCCCCTGTACGACCTGACCAGTGTGACGCTGATCCGCATGAAACAGGGGCTCAGCCCGTTCAAGGGGGACCACAACCACTTCTCCCACAGGCTTGTCCGTCGGGGGTTGAGCCAGCGCCGTGCGGTGCTGACGGTCTGGGCGTGCACACTGGCCTGTGGCCTGGGTGGGGTGGTGCTGGGATCGCTTGAGCAGTGGCAGGCGGCGCTGGTGGCCTGCCAGACCGCAGCGATCATCGTGATGCTGGCGGCGATGGACAGCCGGGGCCGGCGACGCAGGTGAGTGGGGGGGCGCAGCCAAAGTTGAGACAGGCCAGATCCAAGCGTGCGGTTTAGATCATGTGCCGCGTCTGTCACATCCCCGGCACACCACTTCACATCCAATGACCTGAGTGCGCGAGAGATACAAAAGAGTTAAATAGAAAAAGCCCACGTTCGATGAACGTGGGCTTTGGGGTAGATCAAGGTTGTGGTTTCACTGATCAGCGGAGGCTGTTGCTGATATTGAACTTCCCGGGGTCCTGCATCAGGCCGGGGAACTGCTGATCTTCGATCTCGGACTGGAGGATGATCGTGGGCTTGACCAGGATCAGCAGTGTCCGTTGGTCCTTGGTCGTTGCGGAGTTGGTGAACAAACGGTTGAACACCGGGAGCTTTGACAGGACCGGTACGCCGGACTCGATCTCGACCTCGCCGACCAGCCGTTGGCCGCCGATCAGGAGTGTGCCCTGGTCGGGGATGCTGACGGTGGTCGCGATGCTGGTGATCTGAAGCTCGGGGACAGTGATGGCGGCCGTTGGTAGGTTTAAGATGACGTTGTTGTTGCCATTGTCATCGTTGCCTCCGTCCTGTCCACCGCCACTGGTTTGGAAGGTGGGGGTACCTATGATGGTTGCCAGACTCGGGCGGAGGGTCAGTGTGACATAGCGGCGATCGGCGCTGATCGTGCCCTCGACGTCTAAGACGACGCCGGACTGGATCACGCTGAGTGTGGGGTCGAAGCCGATGGAGTCGGGGATGGGTTCCAGGTCGCTGACGAAAGCCTGCTGCTCGGCGACGATAACGAAGGCCCGCTGGCCGTTGGAGAGTGTCAGCCTTGGAGCGGAGAGAGACAACGATCGCTTGTTGGCCTGCGTGGCGCGGACCAGGAGATTGACTTCCAGGTCTTCCAGGAACGAGACGCTGAAGTCCATCGCCCTGCCGGTACTTGGGGAGAACCCGGTGCCGGGTACAAAGATGCCCGGGCCGTTGCTGCTATTGGTGGGTCTGTTAAACGGCGAGGAGCGGACAGCGGTTTCTGTTGAAGAATTGCCAACAAGACCGAAGCTGTCTTGTGCGAACTTGATGGGCCCGAAGCTCGAGCCGATATCGTTGATCTGGACATCCAGGTCGAAGCCGGTCTCCTCCAGGAAGGTCTCGTCGACGAGCAGGAAACGGGCTTCGACGGAGATCTGTCCGGAGCGGATCTCGCGGAGTTGTGAGAGCAGCCCGATGATGTTGCGGTGGTTATCCGGTGTGGATTTGACCACGAGGTTGCCGTTGAGTTCATCGAGGCTGGAGACATCACCGCCGTTGACGGACCATTCATTGAACTCGCCGACGGTCTCGGTGATGAGTGTGGTGATCTGCTCGATCAACTCTTCTCGGGTGGGGAGTTCTTCGTCGTCTTCATCGTCGGAGTCCCCGAAGATCCCGCTACCACCGCCGCCGCCGCCGCCACCACCGCCGCCGCCACCGCCGCCGGAACTGGTGTTGCTCAGGGCTTCGGTGAGGTCAAAGCTGGGGGCGTCGGTGAAGTTAGGCACCTGCACGAGCAGGTCGCGGATGTCGTAGACACGGGTGTCGGTGGTCTTGCTGAGGTCGCGCGTGGTCGAGATATTCACGACGCCCTCGATGATCGAGAAGCTGATCGGGTCGAACTCACTGCCAACCTGCTGGAGGACCAGCCGCAGTGCCTGCTCAGCGGGGACGTTGTTGAGTGTGAGTGAAATCAGGGTGTCCTGGTCGACGCCGGCGGCCTCGAGGATAGGCCAGTTGACGAAGAAGTTGACGCCGGTGGTGTTACGCAGGTAATCGATGACGTTGGCCAAGCGGTTGGCCTCGAAGCTGATGGGTACGGGCTCTTTGAGAAGTGCGGAAACCCTTCGGTCGGCTTCGGACTCGCCGCCGGAAATGTCCTGGTTGCTGAGCCGCGTGTGCGTGATTTCGGGCCAGTCGGCCGGGTAACGCATGATTTCTTCATAGGGGATCGATGCCCCGTCGTTGAGGACGGTGTGCCGGGCGATGCTCAGGTCACGTTCCCTGCGGACGTCCCGGGCATCGACCACAACCTTGGTGTCCTCGACCATCTCCTTGATCGCGTTGACCGCCACATCGTTGGGGTCCAGGAACAGGGCCTGATCAAGCAGCTCCAAAGCCTGCTCATACTTCATGTCGCGCTGCAGGGCCAAGGCCCGGCGCAGAAGCCGTTGGATCTCTTCGTCTTTCTCCTCCTCGGCCACAGCCCGAGCGATGTCTTCCTTATCCGCACGGTCGTCTTCCTGCTGCTGCATATCCTCTGTGGTGGCGATGCCGCGTTGACGTTCGATTTCGGCGGAAAGCGTTTCGGCCTGGCTGCGCAAATTGCGGTAGGTCTCGGGTGCCAGGAACCGCTGGTTGCGGTCCAGGACGACCTTGGCATCGGCGACGGCGTCGAAGGCCGCGGAGAAGTTACGCTCGCTGACGCGTTGGTTGGCCAGGTTCATCGACTGGTTGAATTCGGCGGTGACTTCCTGGGCCTTGACCTTTTCACGCTGGATGATTTCGGGGACCAGGCCCTGCGGGGCGAGGCCTTTGTTTTGCAGCGCGATGGCTGCTGCGAGTTGATCTTTTATCTGCTTGTTCTCGGGGTCATACGCCGCGGCCTTTTTGTAGTGCTCGATCGCCAGACGGAGTTG
>JAJDCT010000200.1 GCA_029260695.1 Phycisphaeraceae bacterium | reverse complement strand
GAGTTGTGTCGAACGCAGCCCCATCTTGTCGGCGACGGCTTCGGCACGCTCGCAGGCCTTGAGTGACCCGCTTATGACGACCTGCCCTGGGCAGTTGAAGTTTGCGGGGACCAGCACCTCTTCGCCCTGGTTTTCCAGGTCGTTAAGCGATTCTTCACATAACGCAAGGGCCTGGGCCTCATCGGCACCGACCAAAGCCACCATGCTCGATTCGGTGATCCCGGCGGCGTCCTGCATTGCTTGGCCTCGCAGCCTGACCAGTTCAAGGCCGGTGAGGAAGTCGAACGCACCCGCCAGATGCAGGGCGGTGAACTCACCTAGGCTGAGGCCTGCGGTGAGGTGTATTTCGCTGACTTCGCCCGAGGCCCTGAGGGCTTTGTGGCAGGCCACTGAGGCGGTGTAGATGGCGACCTGGGCCATGTCCGTACGGTTGAGTGTGTCCTCCGGGCCGTCGAAGCAGAGCTTGGTCAGGTCGAAGCCTAATGCCATGTCAGCCTGTGCAAAGACCTCTGCGGCCTCGGGATGGCCGTCGTGCCAGGCCTTGGCCATGCCGACGTGCTGAGCGCCTTGGCCGGGGCAAAGCAGGACAGTGGTGGTTGGATCGTTGCTCATAGTAAATGAGGTTAATAGGTGAGGTTGGCCCGGATCGCAAGTGCTGCGGTCAAAGCCGCCAGAGGCTGGCGCCCCAGGTCAGGCCGCCGCCTTGGGCGACGAAAATGACGTGGTCGCCTTCTTTGAGCCTGCCCTGCTCGGTCAACTCGTGCATGCACAAGCCGATGCTCGCCGCCGAGGTGTTCCCGAAGCGGTCGATGTTGATGTATATCTTGTCGTCGGGGAAGCCCATTTTTTTCCAGGCCGTGGTAAGCATGCGGATGTTGGATTGATGGGGGATGACCATCTTGATGTCGTCGTGGCTGAGCCCCGTGTGTTCGAGTGCTTCGTGGACGCACTCTTTCAGGGCGTTCACAGCGAATTTGTAGACCTCTCGGCCGTTCATCTGGAGTGTGTCGTATTTGCCATTGAAGCCTTCGTGCCCGCCCTCGGGGATGTCCCGTTCACTGCGGGGGACGTAGAGGGCTTCGCCCATGCCGCCGTCGGAGTTGAGCTTCTGGAAGAGGCACTGCTGCTGGGGGTTGTCAGATGCGCTAATGATCATGGCGCCGGCGGCGTCGCCGAACAGGACGCAGGTCTTGCGGTCTTCCCAGTTGACAATCTTGCTGAGCCTGTCTGCCCCGATGACCGCGACATTTTTGAATGCGCCGCTTGAGATGAAGTTGGCTGCGATAGAGAGGCCGGCGACGAGGCCTGTGCACGCCAGGTTCACGTCCATCGCCCCGCAGGGGACGGCACCGATCTTCTCGACGACCCGGCAGGCGGTCGCGGGGCAGATCATATCGGGGGTCATGGTTGCGCAGACCAGCAGGTCCAGGTCGGTGGGCTTAAGGCCGGCGTTGTCTACCGCCTGTTTGACAGCCTGTGCCGCCAGGTCGCTGGTGAGTTGGTCGTCGTCGCTTAGGTGGCGGGTGACGATCCCGGTGCGTGGTCTGATCCATTCGTCGGAGGTGTCGACGATCTTGGCCAGGTCGTCGTTGCTGACTTTGCGGGGTGGGACCGCCATACCCGTGCCTGAGATGCGGACACCCACGGGGCGAGATGATCGGGCGGTCATGCCGTCACCTCGGCGACGGCCGGGTTCGACAACGCTTCGACGATCCCTTCGTTCACCTCGTGCTGCACGTAGTTGATCGCGGCCTTGACCGATGCGGTGATCGTTCGGGCTTCGCTTGAGCCGTGGCAGATCATGCAGACGCCATTGGCACCCAGCAGCGGGGCGCCGCCGAACTCGTGGTAGTCGTGTTTGGCGTAGATCTGTTTGATGACCGGCTTGAACTGGCTGGCCATATTGGGATCGATTTCGGCGATCTCACGCATGATGGTCTGGAATAGCCCGGCGGCGAGGCCCTCGGCGAGCTTGATGACAACGTTACCTGTGAACCCCTCGGTGGCGACCACGTCGGCCTTGTTGGAGAACAGGTCACGGCCTTCGACGTACCCGACGTAGTTCAACGAGGTGTCGGCCTTCATCAGTTTGTGTGTTTCACGGGTGAGGATATTGCCCTTGCCCTCTTCACCGCCGATGGACATCAGGGCGACGCGGGGGTTCTCAACGCCCAGGACCCGGTGAGCGTAGACCCCGGCCATGTGTGCGTATTGGTGCAGGTGGGTGGGGCGGGGCTCGGGGTTTGCGCCGACGTCGCAGAGGACGATCGGGCCGTGGAATGTGGGTAGTGGGACGGCGACGCCTGGGCGGTGCACTCCCGGCAGTCGCCGCATCGCCATCTGGGCCGAGGCGACGCACGCCCCGGTGTTCCCCGCGCTAATGACGACGTCGCAGCGCTTGTCCCCCGCCTTCTTGCTACCCAGTTCCGCCATCCGTACCAGTGAGCTGTCGGGCTTGCTGCGTAGTGCTTGCACCGGGGGCTCGGCCATCTCGACGATCTGAGTCGTCTCGACGATCTCAAGCCGGGCGTCACCGCTAAGGCCGCGATTAGACAACCCATCCCGGATCACCTGGCCGTCACCCACAAGGACAATCTGGTCGCCGCTTTCCAGCAGTTCGACCGCGTCCAGGGCGCCGGCGAGGATCGCGTCGGGGGCATGATCGCCCCCCATGACGTCGATTGCGATGCGCACTAGATTAGTCTTCCTTGGACAGGTTTAGTGACAGTCCGGGGCGGACGTAGCCGCACTGGTTGCACGCGGTGTGGGGCAGCCGGGCGCTGCCGCAGTTGGGGCAGCTGGCCACATGCACTGGCTTATGGGCGTCGTGTGAACGGCGCTTACGGCCCTGGGTTCTGGTTTGGCGTTGAACAGGTAACATCGCTTGGCATCCTCGTATAGGTTCTGACGTTTTGCCGGCTCTAATCGTCCCGCCGGCCGGCAGGGGGCTTTTCTGCAAGAATCCGGAATCGAGAAGGTTAGTCATCCCGCGGCCAGCCGTCAACTTTGCCTGCGGGGTCCGGGGAGGGATGAATCGGTCTCAAGTTACTGCCACCCAACGACTTGTCGGAACGTAATCGAGACACGTCGCTGGCGGGGTCGGCGGCCGATGGGGCTTGGGTCGTTCTGGCGTGCGGCGATCCCGTGACGCCAGTGGTACCGGGCCCTGTCCGTTAGGACCAGTAGTGAGCCCGGTTCCAGGTCAATCGATTCCCTGCGGCCGCTCGCCTTCTCGGTGAAATCCATTAGTACAGACGATCCAAGTGAGAGCACCGCGATCGTATCTCCGAAACATGGCTCGCAATCGACATGCGCGGCGATGCCTTGACCGGGTAAATATTCATTGACGATGACTTGGTCTGGCGGCTGGTCGAAGAAGCCTTGCGCCGTGAGGTGATCACACCAAGGTCTGAGCAGACCGGAGATCGGCCCCAGTTTCATGTCTGTTGTGACACGCCGTGCGCGATAGTCATACCGCCAACCGTGATGTTGAACACGACGTTTCAGGCTGGTCAACCAGGGTTGCGAGTCGATCCATGTGAGTAAGTCGGTTTGCTGCGCGGCTGCGAGCGTGTTCCTTTGATAGGTCAGGCCTGGGATTTTGGGAGTATCCGGTGGGGTTCGTATGTGTGTAGTGAACAGGTTGCCTGACATCCTATAGCCCTTTGATCTGTCTCTATTCTACCTACCGGCGGTAAAACATGGGCCCCCACTTGGGTGGCAGTCATTCTTGCGTTTTGCCCCAGTTTGTGGGTTTGGAAAAAATGTTGGCATTGGGCTTGACATATATCGTACAACGATATATTGTTGTGCGATAGATAGTCTTGAGAGGTGATCAGACATGACTGAGCGTTTCGAGCGAGAACTGATGCGGGGCAGCTTGGACCTGATGGTCCTGTCGGTCCTGGCCGACGGGGCGAACTATGGGTACCTGATCCAGAAGCGGGTCCGGGATGCCGGGGGAGACATGATCAAGCTTCAGGCAGGCACGCTGTACCCTCTGCTACACCGGCTTGAAGCGGATGGCGTGATCAAGAGCAAGTGGGATCACTCGACCGGGCGGAAGCGCAAATGGTACGAACTGACCCCAGCCGGCCGACGCAGAATCCGTGACCAAGCCTTGCAATGGGACAAGTACGCCGCGTGTATCCAGCGAATACTCACGCCCGCCCTGGCCGCACTACCCGCGAAGTAAAATCGTTTCCGCGATTACATAAGGGGTCACCACCATGTCCGAGCAAGAATTTGAGGTTTATCTCAGGTTGATCGCAAAGCTGTTGCGTCTCAGTGACGTCCAGCGTGTGGCGATCTCCGACGAGTTACGCGATCACATGGAAGCCCGGCTTGAAGAGCTTTCTTCACTGGGCATGGAGCGATCGGAAGCAATACATACCGCTTTGTCTGAGTTCGGTGATGCCAGCACACTTGTCAGAGAACTGCTCGAAGTTAATCACTTGAAAACAAGGAGACGAATCATGCGCACGACACTAGGGACTTTGGCGGCGTGTGCCGCCGTAACCTTTGGCATAATGACACTCACGCCAACGAACAGGGACGGCCAGTCAACCCAACAGTCTGCTGTCGCGCAGGGCGATGAGCCACAAACCGGGGAAGAACTCAAACGCCTACGCGAAGAGAACGAGCATCTCCGTCAAAGCCTTTCAATGATTACAGCCTCACAAATGAGGGACTTGGCTGTTTCCATCTTCGTCTGGGCAGAGGGGGAGGGGCACGACTCGACAGAACTGAAAAAGCCGTCAGATTTGAGAGAAGTGGTCGGGTTCCAAGCGTTCCTTGCTCCTTATGATGCGGCGTACTTAGCTTCAATGCAGTTGCCGGACGACTTCGATGTCTGGGCGTGGACGGATGAGAACAGCTCGTACATCCTCCGTGGCGGAGTGTGTTATGACCCCGAATCAATCCTGCTTGAGCAACGTGAAGAGTTTGTCCCGGGCCATCGGTGGGTCGTGTACGGTGATGGTCATGCCGAGTTGGTGGCGTCGGAACCAGAATCTGAATAATCCACGTCACTGAATTTGAGAATGGCACATAGTTGTCAGAGGGTTCGGGGAGCATTCTGATGATTCAATGCCCAGAGGCGGTTTCGATTTCGATACCCGGTCCGGCACCTTCCGGTTCGCGGACGGAGTCGACGAGGTCTTTGATTTTTTGGCTGGGGGGTTTGCACAGCGGAGTCAGAGCGAGGGTGACGGCGAAATTCAATAGCATGCCGATCGTGCCGATGCCTTGGGCGTTGATGCCGAAGCACCACTGGCTGCGGATGCCGACCGGGACGCCGTCGAGCATTTGGATCGGCCCCAGAAGGCTGTTCGCGAGGTCCGGGCCGACGATCTTGGGGGCGGTCTGGGTGAAGATGTAGAAAGCGGTGAACCCGATGCCGATGATCATGCCCGTGATTGCCGGGACCGTGCCGACGCGTTTAGAGAAGATGCCCAGCACGATGACGGGGAAGAAGCTGGCGGCCGCCAAACCAAACGCAAACGCGACAACTTCCCCCACGAATCCAGGTGGATTCACACCGAAGTAACCCGCGACCACGACCGCGACGCCGATGACAATCCGTCCGACCAGTAGCCGCTTCTGCTCGGTGGCTCTGGGGTTGACTACTCGGTAGTAGAGGTCGTGCGCGACGCTCGAAGAGATCACCAGTAGCAGGCCGGACGCGGTAGACAGGGCCGCTGCTAACCCGCCGGCGGCGACCAGCGCGATCATCCAGTCGGCCAGGCCAGCCATCTCCGGACTCGCCAGGACGATGATGTCTTTGTCGGGTTGATGGACGCCGCCTAAGCCCACCAGTTTTTGCCGTGCCGCTTGGCCGCCGTTGGCGGCGACCCAGGCGTTTGGGTCTTTCTTGATCAGCTTGGCGGCCTGAGCATCACGCACGCCGTCGACCTTGAACATCTCGTTGATGGATGGGTCGTTGTGCATCTGGACTTTGCCGTCGCCGTTGAAATCGAACCATGCGATCAGGCCGGACTTAGACCAGCTGTGGTACCAGTTGGGCAGTTGTTCCGCGGTCTTGCCGTTTAAGCCCGCGGTGGTATCGAGCATGTAATACCGGGCAAATGCCGCGGTCGCGGGGGCGGTCAGGTAGAGCAATGCGATGAAAAATAGCGCCCAGAACGCGCTCCACCGCGCGGCCTTAACAGTCTTGACGGTGTAGAAGCGGATGATGACGTGTGGCAGCCCGGCGGTCCCCGCCATCAGCGCCAGCGCGACACAGAAGACGTTGAGTTTGTTCCACTTGGGGCCCACGAAGGTATCGGTGTAGCTACTGAATCCGAAGTCGTGGTTGATCTGGTTGAGCTTGTCCAGCAGGAATGGCCGAGCGGAGTCGATCTCGCCGAGGACCTGGCTGCCCATCCCGATCTGGGGGATCGGTTGGCCGGTGAGCTTGATGCTGATGGCGATAGCGGGGATGAGAAACGCGGTGATGAGGACCCAGTACTGGGCGACCTGAGTCCATGTGATGCCTTTCATCCCCCCGAGCGTGGCGTAGATGAAGACGATGAGCATCCCGATCAGCACCCCGACTTCCAATGGGACTTCCAGGAACCGGCTGAATACCACGCCGACGCCTTTCATCTGCCCGGCGACATAGGTGAACGATACGAAGATGGCGCAGATGACGGCGACGAGGCGTGCGGTGTTGGAATCGTAGCGGTCTCCGATGAAGTCCGGGACGGTGAAGTGGCCGAACTTTCTGAGGTACGGTGCCAGGAGCAGGGCGAGCAGGACGTACCCGCCGGTCCAGCCCATCAGGTAGACGCCGCCGGCGTAGCCCATGGTCGAGATCAGCCCTGCCATGGAGATGAAGGACGCGGCGCTCATCCAGTCGGCACCGGTGGCGATCCCGTTGGCGATGGCAGGCACACCCCGGCCGGCGACGTAGAATCCCTTGGTGTCCTTGACTCGGCTGAGCCAGGCGATCATCAGGTACAGGCCAAACGACAGGCCTACAAATACGAATGTCCAGGTCTGGATCGGATCACTGCCGAAGATACGTGGCATTACTTACCCTCCCCGGCACTGCCCCCGGAAGCACCCCCGGAATGGCCCCCGTCAGCTCCAAGCCCGGTCATGGCCCCCGGGGCCTTGGCTGGGGTTACGCCCCCGTTCCGCAGCCGTGTCAGTTCGTCGTGGTGTTTTTTATCCAGGCGGTTCATCGCCAGGGCGTAGATCAGGATAATCAGGACGAACCCGATGATGCTGCCTTGCTGGGCGAACCAGAACCCGAGGGGGAAGCCGGTGCCGGGTAGCGTGTAATGGTTAAGCCGATCCGCGAACAAGATGCCGCAGCCAAGCCCGACTACGGCCCAGCATGCGAGCAGCACCGCCATGAGCGTGATGTTCGCCCGCCAGTAGCGTTTTAATGACGCCTGTATCTGCGGATTGTGCGTGTCGATAGCGGCGTTTTGGGTATCACCACCGCTCGAGGTGGCGGGGCTATCACTGGATGGTTCCGTCATGCTTCAGATCTCGCCCGACATGGATTAGAAATGACCACAGTACGTAGATCGTGTCGACACGTCCCCGATCCCCGCTTCGCGGAACCCTGGATCGCGGATTTCCTTGATCTACTAACCCCCCCAGACGAACAAAATGGAGCCGACGGGGATCGAACCCACAACCTCTGCATTGCGAACGCAGCGCTCTCCCAATTGAGCTACGGCCCCATAGTCAATCCATTGTGGCGGGCGTCCGGCAGGCGGTCAAATCCTGGGTCGACGGTTCGTTTTTCGTCTCACATGGATGATAGGGGGTGAGAACTCGTGGGTTTGTTGAGGCGTATTAAATGGGGTGGTGGGCATTAGGGCGTGAGCGTCCGAGAATGTGAATCTGTCGAGATAACCCTTGACCCGGGCTTGGGATCGGGGGTAACATATAGGTGATGGATCAGCCTTTGGACTTGCTCTGCTGCGCGGGGCACCGGAGGCTGCCGGGCGCACCCGGGATACTGCCTGATCATTCCTTATATCCAGGCGGGTCCATCGAGAAACGGACAGGCAAGACGCACTTCGTGAGGTTAGCTGAGAGATGATCCCGGCCCCAGGCGGCTGTGGCGTGGGTCGTTCGATAGGTTCCGCAACCCGTGGCGTTGATGTCCGTTAAGATGTCCTGCGAAGCAAACCGTGGAGGCCCGCAATGGCGAAAAACAATGACAGTTGGGGCATCGAGGTCGGCACCTACGCGATTAAGGCGGTGCATCTGACCCGCACCGGGGGTGCCAAGGGCAAGGTGCAGATGGTGGACCACGAGGTGCTGCCGTTTAAGAAGATCCTGACGACGCCGGACCTGAACATCTCCGAGGCGGTTCAGGTCAACCTGGACCAGCTGATGGCCAGGCACAACATGACCAAGAGTACGGTGTCGATCTCCGTTCCTGGGCACATGGCGTTCGCGCGGTTCGCAAAGCTGCCGCCGGTGGAGCCCAAGAAGATCCCATACATCGTGGAGTTTGAAGCGAAGCAGCAGATCCCGTTCCCGATCGAGCAGGTGGAGTGGGATTACCAGGTCTTCCAGCAGGAAGACGCCCCGGACGTAGAGGTGGGCATCTTCGCGATCACCAAAGAAAAGGTGATGAACTACCTGACGAACTACAACGCGGTGAACCTGAAGGTGGACGCGCTGACGCTGTCGCCTTTGGCGGTGTTTAACGCGTTCGTGTACGACAAGGCCGAGGACCCGCCCAGCGAGGGCGTGATCTATATGGACATCGGCACGACCGCGACGGACGTGATCATCGTCGAGGAGGGCGGGATCTGGCTGCGGACGCTGCCGATCGGTGGCAACACGTTCACCGAGGCGTTGGTGAAGGCGTTCAAGCTCAGCTACAACAAAGCGGAGAAGCTCAAGCGGGAAGCAGCGACGAGCAAGTATGCCCGTCAGATCTTCCAGGCGATGCGGCCTGTGTTTGCGGATCTGGTGCAGGAGCTTCAGCGTTCATTGGGCTATTACCAGAGCCTTAACCGTGACGCGAACCTGACGAAGGTGGTTTGTGTTGGCTCAACATTTAAGCTCCCGGGGTTACAAAAATTCCTCAAGCAGCAGTTGCAGATGGATGTGGAACGCCCCGATGGGTATGAGCGGATTGAGGTGGGCGACAAGCAGGCGTCTGAATTTGCCGACCAGGCCCTGAACATGGCGACGGCGTACGGGCTGGCGTTACAGGGCTTGGGGCTGGAGACGGTTTCAGCGAACGTGCTGCCAAGCCACATCATCAAGCAGCGTATGTGGAAGGCTAAACAGCCTTGGATCGCTGCTGCCGCGGCGTGTTTTGTGGTGATGGCGGGGGTGGCGGCTGGGACAGCGCTGAAGGCGTCAGGCGAGTACAGTGCCGCGGTCCAGGATGCTCAGACGGTATTTCGACCTGTGAATCAAAAGGCGAGCGCCCTCAAGCAGGAGTTCGAGCAGATCGACACCACTTCGGACCCCCGGCAGCGGATCGAGAATCTGCGCGGCGTGTTACGCTCACGCGATATCTGGCCGGCTCTGCTGGAAGATATTAACCACGCATGCCTGGCGTTGGACTCCCAAGGCGAGCAGGCTGAATTGCTGACCAACGACTATAAAAAGATCGCAGAGATGCCTCGGTCTGACCGCAAGCGTGTTTATATCCAGTCGGTCACCACCACCTACGAGGCCGGTGGGAGCGACGCGTCGGAAACCGACAGCACGCTGGGTATGGCAGGCATGGACGAGATGGGTTACGACCCGTACAGCACCGGGGGTGCCGATCCTTATGGTGGGGGAGGGGGCTACGACCCTTACAGCACCGGGGGCTATGATCCGTATAGCTCGACGGGCGGGGCCGGTGGGGGCGCGGTCGGCGAGACACACACAATCGACGACTTCTTCGGCGAAGGCAAGACGGTGCCTCATTTTGTGGTGACGATCCGGGGCACGACGCCTAATAAGGACGGCTCGAAGTTTCTTGAAGAGAACCTTGTGGGCTGGCTGAAGGAACATAAAGAACAGGCGGACCGGCCATATACATTCGTGATCGACTCGAACGTGGTCGCGAAGTTCGGGCCGGTGGTGGTGGACTCGCCGGATGGGACGGGGAATGTCGCGGGCGGTGGGTACGGCGGCGCTTATGGCGGTGGTGCGACACCCGGTAATTACGGCGGTGGTACGGCGGCTGCTTATGGCGGCGGCGGTTATGCCAGGGGCGGAGGCGTGGGGGCGTCGGACCTCGCGTCTTTACTGCCCAAGCGTCCTCTTGCGGAAGAAGACCGCTCGGGGGATTCCCAATTCGAGATCCAGTGGAAGGTCGAGCTACGCAACCCCACGGGGTCTGCGCAAGAACCCGACCCGGCTGACACGGAACAGGCCCCCGAGGCCCCAACGGAAGAACCAACGCCGAGCGACGAGCCCGAAGCGGGACAGACGGCTGTGTTACCCCAAACCGATGAAGATGAAAGGGGCCAGTCATGAAGAACATTCTGGCATGGGTAAAATCCAACCTGTTGACCGTGCTCAGTGCGGTGTTGATCCTGGCGTCTATCG
>JAJDCT010000199.1 GCA_029260695.1 Phycisphaeraceae bacterium | reverse complement strand
GCCGGGCGTCAGATCTATTTGATGTTCCTGCCCCTGCGGGTCGTAGTACCTGAACCGGGTATCGATCAGCAGGAACTCGCTCTTCTTGAGAAGCAAGGGCCTGAACAGGGCTTGGCCGAGATCGACTAATACGCCCAGCTCACCCATGCGTGTGAGGACCTCTTCCTTGACCTGCCCTGTCATCCCGGGCTGTCGTGCCCCAGAGAACCCCGGCGTGTGTGAATAAGGGTCGGTCGGGAACGCGCCGTATTGCTGGGGCGTCTTGTTAAAACCCAGACCTTGGCGGACGTTGTAATAAGCGTCGGCCAGCGCCCGGATTGTTTGATCGGGCAGCTTCTGGGCGACCGCACGGTGATAGTTCTCCTGCACCGCCAGCAGGAGCTTAGCCACCATGTGCCAGTAGATGCACCCGAGCCCCTCGTACCCATACATCCCACCGGACCGACCGGTGAACGCCTTGTGATTGAACACATCCTCGTAGACTTCAAGCAGAAGCGATAGATCTTGATCGACCAACTCACGCCAATCTTCTTCACGGCGTAGTCCGCTCAGCGCGGCCCGGAGGTCGTCAATCTTTTGGAAATCACCGCAGAACCGCGCGTGCCCCTCGGCATCGCGCGTGACGATCCGGTAGTCCCCCGCTTCGATCATCTTCTGAACCAGCCGCGATTCATTGACGCGGGCGTTGGGGATGACGTTCTTCTCAAAGAAACCCGGCAGCGTGCGCTCGGGGTATAACAGGTAGCTTTCCTGATCCGCTCGATATATCGCGCTGTCACGCAAAGCACCCAGCAGATGCAGGGTCTGGTCGGCATCGAGCAACCCGCTGCTGAGCACAGCGACCTGGCCTTCGAGCATCTCGTAGAGGTGCTTTACCTCGATCTGGTCCTTATTTGGCGACAACTCCATCAGGTTGTATGCGTGGTACATCCCGTCGGGTCGGCGGTTGGCGTGGATGCTCTTGTCGATAAAACGCAGAGCCAGGTCGCAGAAGCGCGCCAGGTCTCCACGGGCCATGTCATCCTTCCCGGAGAACCCGTGGGCGTACACCCGTGCCCGGTATTGACTAAAGGCTTCACCCAGCGCGTCAAGCAGGCGCTTACGGTCGACGTCGTCGATGACCTCCTGGGCCAGCAGGTGCTCGTGGTCCTTCAGCTCGGCGCTGACGCTCGCCAACCAACGAGAGACCTCGTGAGAAATCGGCAGTTGCTCGTTGCTCCCAGCATTGAATAACTGTGAGCAGAAAGCCAGGTACCGCCTTAGGTAGCACAGCGTGACCACGGACAAGCCGTTGCCGACAAGGGCGTTGTTGGCGTCGTTCCATTCGGGCCTCTGCGTGTTCAGCCACAGGCCGCCTTCGATGACCAGGTTGCTGACCTTGGACAGGGCCGGAACCAGCAGCTTTTCGGCAAGGTTGACGTGATAAACCCGCCCGTGCCGGTCCAGCAGCAGTCGACCGTCGGCACCCAGCCGGTTTGTCTGATCCTTCACGCGGTCGGCCCGAGTCAGGTCAAACTCGATCGTGTCGTTTGGGTCTTCCAGGGTTTGCTGGTAAGGCTTAAGGGTGTAAGGCACATCGGCGTAGCTGAATACCTCATCTGTGAGCAGCGATTCTAGCTGCCCCGGCTTGTTCTTATGTGCGGCTTCGAGGAACTTCATCAGGTAGATGATCTGGTGATCGCCCCAATACCCGATATTGCTCCAAGGGTTCTGTGGGTCGATCTCCTCCCAGTCGATCCCCCCGTCCGTGATCCGGTACGGGTTAAATCCGTCGATGGTTGAAGCGTTTACGAACTTGGCGATGATGCTGGGTACAAACCCCGGGAAGCTCAGGCACAGGGCTTCCCAGTTCTGAAAGATATCGCGCCAGTTCCCCTGATACGCCAGCACGGGTTTGGAATGCTTGTCCTTCAAACGGATGTCGAAAAAATTCCAAGGCCTGCTCGGGTCGCCGTGCCGTCGGCTGAAGTAGATGGGCAGGTATTCGTAGCAAAGCCGCGTCAGATCCGGGTCGTTCTGCGTCTGCGCCTGAGTCAGGACCGATTGGATCGGCAGGTGATCGTCCAATTGATCTAGGAACCCGGCGTTGCGCTCCGCGACCTCGTGGTTGCGCGACACCAAAAAATCCGCGAGATGTTCCCGGTCGACCAGGTAGTTCCTGTCGAAGACGCCGCCACGCATGTTGTTAAACAACACGTTGGCCATGTGGTGGACCCCGACGATCCGGTCGCCGGTGGCTTGCAGCCCATCGGCGCTTGCGATGTTTTTCAGAAGGTCCAGTGATCCCTTCTCGCTGTCTTGGATCAAGGCCTGCGCCAAGTCGGTCCCGTTCCTCAGCTGTTTGCGCAGGGAGACCGCATGTGACTGGGTCTGCTCAACGTCCATGACGACGTGCCATGTGTACAATTCGCCGGGCTGGAGGTCGACCTGTGCCGACGCCAGATAGGCGCCCTTTTGGCCCTTGATCAAAGGCTCTGCGGCGATCCTGCCCCCGTTGCGGAACACCGCTAAATCCTGTGGGTCCAACGATACCTTGAAAGACGACAGCCCCACGCTCCACGCCAGGGTTGCGCGGAGCATTTCGCCGGGCTCCGGTCGATCTGTAATCATCGAACTGAGGGAGTAGACCGCCAGGCCTGTCTCGGGATCGGACTCGCAGTGTTTATAGGCATCCGCCAGGCAGTGACGTGTCTGGTGAAGCGCCGGACTGATCCCTGATGGGAGGATGTTAAGGACCCCGTCCATGAGGCTCACCTGGGCCGGGGTGTCACCTGCATTGGCCAGCGTCGCGCTGCGGATGAAACCGTACGTTTCGCTGTAACGCCATCGGTATCGGAAAGTCAGACCCAGATCGGCGTTGACTTCCTCGAAGATCACCGAGTTACCAAGCGCGCTCTTATAAAGGTGTCGACGCACCCCAAAGACATCCTTGGCCGACTGCGTGAACGGTTCCCACAACGTGTTGTGCCCGTCGGCATGCTTGACTCGCAAGGCGGTGCACGGCCCCGTGTGGGAGTGGCACTGGTGGATTTTGTCTTCCGAGTCGTAAGCGAACAGCGCGTACTGGGGGTTTCGACGCCCGGCTGTCAGGCCGCCTAGCGTAGACAGGTACATCCAGTGGTCCGAGTCACTGACGACACTTATCAGAAACGGCTTGAGCCTATCGTAGTCGGAGATCGTGTAGAACGGCTCGCCGTCTATCCGAGTGAATCGACCCGCGGCCTGCTCATCCATGGGGGCGTCTGTATTGGCAGGCTGATTGATGGTTGTGCTTTTAGACATCCTGGGTCTCGTTGGTTTACTTATCGTGTCGTTGGCTCGACGGTGTGCCTCAGACCCATCCCCCGTGTTCGATTCTTACGGAAACTCAAGCGCCTCGGACAAGCGGCGGCAGTTTAGTTCGCATGGCGGCCATCTATCTTGCGTGAGCGCCAAAGCTGACTGAACCATGGTTTAGGCCAGGCCAGTCCACCGGTGCGGTTAAGATTAGGGCCACGCACGAGTAACAGTTACTAATCTAATGTCACATTATCTGTCTTGATGGTAGCCATGTCAATAGCGCCAGGCCTTTTTTGAGCCTCATTATCGCGATGAAAGATCGGGCGCCAATGTTCAATCCGGTTGATACCCCAGCATAACTGAACTTAAATAGCTTTAATCACACATCTTATGTATTTCAAGGCGGTCCGTTGCGGCTTGGCGAATTATTGAGCTGTTGTAACGAACCTGGGCGATGTAGCGGGCGGCCATTTACTAAACAGTTACTTTTAGCTATACTTTCCTGATGTCCAATGTCAGGCTGATCGCTAAGCAAGCCGGCGTTTCGATCGCCACGGTTTCGCGGGTGTTGAACAACCACGCCAGCGTTGGGCTGGAAGTCCGTACGCGAGTGCTGGGCATCGCCAACAAGCTGGGCTATGTTTCTTCGGTGGGCCGGCGCGCTACCCTATATATCGCGTTCGCTTACACAGGGCCGAGCTCCTTCGGGTCGCCATTTGATGCGTCGGTGTTTGCTGGCCTGTCCAGCGCGATGGATGAGAGTGGCTTCGACCTGGCGGTCTTGAACCTCCCACGCGATAAGAAACCGACGGAGAGTTACACCCAACTGTTTATGCGCAAGGGTGTGCGGGGCGTGATCCTTCGCACCACCGAGCGGACCCGCGGTGTCTGCCGCGAAATCAGTGAGGAAGATTTCCCGGCCGTGGTCGTGGGCAGCCATTTCCAGGACTCTGCGGTGAACTACGTCTATGGCGATTCGCTGCCCACCAGCAAGCAGGCCATTGAGCACCTGATTTCTATGGGTCACAAAAGGATTGGTATCACCGTCAGCCTGATCGAGGATTCGGATCACGCTGATCGGCTTGAGGGTTATCGCCAGGCGCTCTCGGAGCATGGCCTGGACTACGACCCCCTTTTGGTGTTCCGGGTCCCCGCCCAGAGGCCGGACGGCGCACAGCTGATCCGCAGGGTCATGAGCGATCCGGTACCACCGACCGCCTTGTTCATCACGGACCCGGTTGTGGTGGGGGCCGCGGTCAGCCAGGCACATCGGATGGGTCTTAAGATCCCAGAGGACCTATCGATCCTAGGCTTCGATGACGGCGACGACCGTAGCGACATCTACCCCAGGCTCTCGGCGGTGTGTCAGGATTCGGCGCAGCTGGGCTACCAGGCCTTCACCTCATTGGTTGGGATCATCCAGTCCGAGCCGGGTGAGAGGAAGCCGGTGAATATGGCGGTTCCGACCTGGTTGGAGGTCCACGACACGACCGGCAAACCACCGAATCCGCCCGTGCGGTTTCTCCCGGACGGTTTGCGCGTCCAGGCCTCGCCCCAGGAGGCGTAAGCCACCCCGTGCGATCAATAGAACGGCTCAGGTATTAAAACGGCTTCGTTTGCCCTTAGCCCCAGCGAGGGATCGCACCTAGGCTGGAACTTAGAAGAAGGATTCATCTATGAACCCCTGTGATCCAGGTACGTCAATGCCAACCTCCACGATGGGTCGACTCTTCTTGCCGATGGCGTGGTTCGCGTGCTTGTGCATGGTCTTTCCCAGCGCGGAAGCAAGCGAGCCGGTCGTCTGTGAGGCAGGCTCCGTGGTCCAAGTGCTGCAGGGGGAAGCGGGGGGCTGGGGGCTGCAGCGTAACGGCGAGCCGTACTTCATCAACGGTGCCGGGGGGCAGAAGCATCTCGATGTGCTGGTCGCCGCGGGAGGCAACTCGATCCGTACATGGGCCGCTGACCATGCCCTTGAGGTCTTGGACCGGGCGGCTGAGTACGGCGTGACGGTCACCGTGGGCTTTTGGCTTCAACACGAGCGTCACGGGTTCGACTACAGCGATGAGCAGGCCGTCGCGGATCAGCTCGAACTGACCCGTGGTTACGTGCAAAAACTTAAAGATCATCCGGCGCTTCTGATGTGGGGGGTAGGCAATGAGGTGGAGGGCGGGGGCGACAACCCTCTGACCTGGAAAGCCGTCAATGACATCGCGGAGATGATCAAACAGGTCGATCCAAACCACCCGACGATGGCCGTTATCTCGGAGATCCCCAACGTCAAGCTCGAAAACTTCAACCGGTATTGCCCAGCGATCGATGTGCTGGGCGTGAATTCCTACGGCGGCCTCGTTTCGATTGCGCAGCGTTTGAACGACGCGGGGTTTGATCGGCCTTACGTCGTGACCGAGTTCGGACCCTTAGGCCAATGGGAAGTCGGTCAGACCGACTGGGGTGTTCCGATTGAACAGAACAGCACCGAGAAATCACAGTTCTATGAAGCGGGTTACCTCGGATCCATCGGTGGGCAGCCCGGCAAATGCCTGGGCTCGTATGTTTTCTGTTGGGGTACAAAGCAGGAAGTCACGCCGACCTGGTACAGCCTGTTTGTGGGCGGGCAGCTAACCACATCCTCGTTGGACGTGATCTCGAAACAATGGACCGGGCACTGGCCTGATAACCGCGCCCCCCTGATCGAGCCGATCGAGTCAGTGGTGGCCTTGAAGCATGTCCAAGCCGGGGCTCAGTACCGCGCCAATGTTAGTGTCGTAGACCCCGATGGTGACGCACTGCAATACCGCTGGGTCGTCCAGTCCGAAAGCTCAGACCGCAGGTCCGGCGGCGATCACGAAGCCACGCCGCCGACCCACGATGACGCGGTGGTTTCCATCGAAGGTAATACGGTCCTCTTTAGAGCACCCGATGAACCCGGGGGGTACAGGCTGTTTGTCTATGTCCTGGACGGCAAGGGCAAGGTCGCGACCGCCAATATGCCGTTCTATGTCGATCCTTGAGCGGAAATTGCTTTTTACGGTAGAAATCGATTGGCTGTGGGGCCATACATTTCCGGCTAAATGGCCCTGGGAAGCCCGTCAGTGGGCTTAAGTCGGGCCTCTATTGAGCGGCAATCTCTGGCGCTCCTCTCCCTCCACCCCCTGAGTCCCCGAAAATCCGCATTCAACTCCACTACGGCCCCGCCTAAGAGGGTGATGCTGGGTTTTGTGCCAAATTGGCCAAAGGGCCGGCCGCGTTTCAGTGTGCTATCTCACCTATCCCTAACGTCGGCTCTCGCCTCAGGTCGGGCGAATGTTACTTGGGCGTAGTTAAGCCGCTTTGGAGCCATAAGTTAACCGGGCTTACTGGCCACACAGCATGTAACAAATGAAACAAAAATACGCCGGATGATCCAATTGAATCGGCAATTCAGAAGTAGATTTAAGATTGATTGATGGGGGAACATCAAGATGTGCTGATGACCATAACACCCATAATACACATTTAAATGAGCATTTAGTCAAAATTATCCTTGACGGCACAGGCCTGTCGGGTTAACTTGCTTGTCGTGGGACGAAAATGAAACTGATTCACGTTTCTAGTCAAAAGTGGTG
>JAJDCT010000198.1 GCA_029260695.1 Phycisphaeraceae bacterium | reverse complement strand
GCAATCGTGAGCAGCCCGAAGGCCGCGGTTAGCAGGCGCATCTGGTAGGCGAGGTCGGCTTGTGTTGCGGTCAACGGGTCAAGCGATCCGAACGCCAGTTGGTTGAGCCAGACGTTGCCGGGTGGCTTATCGAGTTGAGGTTTGTCTTGGAAGACCGGGACCAACGATTCCAGTGTGATGTCGCCTTGATACATCTCGTGTCGGTGGTGCCAGGTTTCGGATGAGACCTGAAGGCTTCGGGCCTGTTTATCATTCATGGAGCCATAGGCCCCCAGGTGTGTGTAGAGCGGGATAGCGCTGAGTGCCAGGAGGATCAGGAGGATCATCCAAGCCATCGGCCGATCGCGGCTTGGGGTAGGCCCGGCGGTGGTCTTCGGTTGGGACGGCGCAGACACGGGAGGGGGAGCCACTGCTTGAGTGGGTGCCGTTCCGCGGTTATGGCGATCTCCGCTTGGTGGCGTGTTCCCGTCCGATCCGGCCTGGGGCTTCGCGGCGCCGCTGGCCGTCTGGCTGTCGGTCGGCTGCGAGTCCTCGGATGGGGGCGTTGGTGGCCCGGGTTGATTGGTATCGGTGGACATCGTGCGGGTGGTCCGGCGTGATGGGGGCTGTGGCGTCGGACCCACTATTCTAATCGGGTGTGGGGGCAGGTGCGAGCTTGCTGTTATTGAGGTGGAGGCGCGTGTTAGGGTGTATTTTCTTCGCCCGACAGTGCCCTCTGTAACTGTAGGAGGTACACGCGGACTTTTTGCCGCTGAACTGTGCTTAGGGCCTGATTCCCAAAGCGGACCCGGTAGAAGATATCGGTCAGCGCGACGACCGGGCCCATCCTCTCAGGCTGGTCATGTAAGAGATTCAGGGCGAAGTCCCGTGGGTTCTGCCACTGGGGCCTGACGAAGCCATGGCCCGCCAGCATCTCGCTCATATCGATGTAGAAGGCGAGCTGCCTGGCGAGGTCGCGTTGGTCTGCGGGTGGGAGTGAAGTCAGCTTGAGCTTGACCAACCTCCGGCGTCTGACCACCACGAACCTCAAGAACGCGGCAGTGATCACCGCGGCGAGCATAGCGGAGCCGAGGACTTTACTGGTGTTGACTTTGTCCAGCCTCCATGCGGCGGGCAAGATTTTCACGAAGGTGATCACCTGGCCGGGGATGCTGTTCTGGTCAGCAATCATGCGCATGACCCAGTCTTTCAGTCCCGAGAGCAGGGCCTGACGAGTGCCGACATCATACGCGACGATGGAGCGGATCCATCCGAATTCGATGTGCTCGTATGCCTCGCGGAGCGTGGTCAACCATGTGCGGTGCAGGCGGTCCTGCCGGTCGTTTTCCTGTGCCGGTGTGGCGTCGAAGCTGCGCCATCCCAGGCCGGGCCCGAGGTTGACTTCGGTCCACGCGTGTGCATCACTTTGCCTGACCACGTAGTAGCCGCCGATCTTGTTGAATTCACCGGCACGGAATCCGGTTACGACGCGTGCCTGCATGCCCAGCGATCGAGTCATGGCGGTGAGTGATGAAGCGAATAATTCGCAATGCCCGGTGCGGTGGCCGAACATGAATTCAGTAATCGGCTCGCGGTCTCGGCTGAATCGTGGCCCGGTGATCTGGTATGAGTAGGTCAGCCGCAGATGATCGGCAAGAGCCGAAGCGATACGGGCGTCATTGGGGTCGTAGGCCGCCCGTGGGTCTCTGGTTAGGCCGTGCTTGGCCAGGATGCTCTGGGCGTATGCTGAGACCCGATCAGGTTGGATCGACCAGCCGCGTGCGTACTGATCGCGGTTGAACCGGACCTGGGGCGATGACTGTATCAAAGGGGGGTCTTGGTAGTATGACTGGCCTTGGCCGTCGTATCGCTGGTGCAGGTCCTTGACGGTGAACAAAGGCCAACTGATGTCATAGATCACTGCGCCCATAACCGAGCCGCCTGAGGATAGCTGCAGGTCCTCACGGCTGAAGATTACCGAAGAGATCTGATCGCTCTTGAATTGCGTGACCGGCAGGAGTGTGAAGAGGTTGCGGTGGCCTATCTGCCTTAGGGTCACGCGCGCCCGTATCAGTGGGATGTTTTCGGGGAGTTGTGCCAGGTTCAGGCCCCGCCTTTGCACCCTGATCCGCCTGTCCGTGCCGGCGGCGGGCTGACCGCGTTTCCATGTGCGCGTCAATGGATCGTAGGTATCCAACGCGGCACCGCGCATCAGCCATGAGCGGTTCTCGATGGGGACGTCGTGCATCCTTATGCGCACGTTCATCACGGGCTCTTTGCTTCCCTGCGCGATCGGCGGGCCGTCGAGCCGGACCTGTTGGCTGAACCCGACTTCTCGGGGGCGCAGCACCCCCTCGTTTTCCCCGGTACGGATGAGATCATGGGATCGGGGGACCAGTATGAATACGGCGACCGCGACACAGGCGCAGGTGGTTGCGATGACCATGGCGGCTGCCCTGAATTGCCATCGGTACCCCGGCCCGACGACGGGTTTTGGACGGGTGGCGCGTTTCTGGTCGGCGGCGGCTTTGCGGTTGGTCTCAAACACGCGGTCGTGGCTGCTCTTGAGTTGAAACACCAGGACCGTGAGCATCGCCAGCACGCAGTAAATCCCCAGCAGCGTGCCGTAGATGATTGACACGCTGAGCACGCTGGCGCCGATCATCTGTAAGAGACTGAGTATGAGCAGTTGCCCGTATTCGCGGTTGCTCTTTCGCCCGAAGAGGATCAGGGCCTGGAGCCACATCGTGAAGTGACCCATGGTGACGATGATGTTTGTTTTGGTCAGGGCAAGTGTGGCGGTCATCCATGAGACCGCAGCGAGTGCGATGAGGTTGATCAGCCACCTTGGTAGGGGCCGACCCCAGGGGCCTTCGGTGACATAGCGTGACAGCACCACCAACGAGCCTGCCACAAGGAGCATCCCCGGGTTGGCTTCGGCGTAGCAGAACGTCAAGATCCCCAGGAGGATCTGGTAGAACGCGATGCGGCTGAATGTCTGTGTCAGGTCCATGTGGTCGTTGTGCCGTCCATCCGTTGATTTAACTGAACCAGTACCTTCTTAGGCTTAAGTGCACTCTTATAATCCCGGTGTAATCGGTTGATGTTCCCGGCTGGTGGGTCGGTCATGAGCTCTCTGTATCCCGGTTGTCTTCCGTCCGTTGCCGGACACGTTGAGGATGGAAGCTTTTGAGTGGTCTTCTCCCCGCTGTATGTCCGGGTCATTAGGGCGAACGATGACGGTCGGCTGGCCTGGTGGGGCCATCTGTGGGGCGTGGGTGTTTGTGAGGTCCAACTGTGCCAGGGTATCCAGCAGCCGTTGGCGGTGAGCCTGGTTGTGGTGCATCGGCACGGAAGGGCATGGCACCCCTGCGACGATCAGCCCGACATGGATGCCGTGCAGATAGGCCTCTCGGATCAATGACCCCGCGAGGTTGATCGCTTCTTCTTGTGCTTCGACCCAGAGATCGTGGTTCGATGAAGTAGTATTGGTCTCGTGCGACGATTGTGGCCTGGCCAGGTCCAGAAGGATCATCATCCTGGGCGGTCGGGGCTTGGCCATTTCTCTGGATACAAGGTTG
>JAJDCT010000197.1 GCA_029260695.1 Phycisphaeraceae bacterium | reverse complement strand
CAGTTTGGCTGCCATCTCCGCTGACCAGGCGACCCCGCCGCCTGAGCCTCCCAAGACAAGAATGGTTCCACGACAAACCTGATCCGATGGCCGGTAAAGACGGCCGACAATACCGTCGGATTGAACATCAGTCTCAAGGATATGAGGATCATGGAACATGGGTTCGACCAATGGGCCTGCTGAAACGCCAGCGAACGCTTCCTTAATCAGCAGCCCGCCTGGGCTTCAAGCCTGATAGCCTTGTATATTACATGCCGAATATCATACCCATGTACCTCGAAAAGCCTTTAATCGGATGGGGGGTAGGTAGAAACTGGCCCGTGCGGTACAATGTTAGTTTTGGGATTCTCTGGATGACGACGACTTTAACAGGGCTGAACTGTGTGACCTGCGGCCGGCGGTTCGGGCCCGATGGGCCTTGGATGACCTGCCCGGACTGCGGGCCGGACGACGGGATACTAGATGTCCAGTACGACCTCGACGCCGTCCGTGCTGGATGGAAGGCCGCCCCCTTGGCCGACCGTCCGCTGACCCACTGGCGATACCGCGAGCTGCTGCCGCTGGAGCCCGGATCGGTCCGTGATGATTGGCGCGTCGGCTGGACCCCCGTGATTGACGCCTCCCGGCTTGCCAAAGAGCTTGGACTCAAACAACTGCTCCTCAAAGACGAGGGCCGTAACCCCACCGCGTCTTTCAAGGACCGCGCCAGCTCGGTGGGAGTCGCACACGCCCTGCAGCTAAACGCCAAGACCATCGCCTGCGCCTCAACCGGCAACGCCGCGACCAGCCTCGCCGGGCACGCCGCACTGGCAGGGATGCCTTGCGTCATCTTCGTCCCACACACCGCACCGGAGCCCAAGCTCGCCCAGCTCCTTGTATTCGGCGCCACCGTCATCGCGGTCCAAGGCAGCTACGACCAGGCCTACCAGCTCTGCAGCCAGGCCTGCGAGAAGTTCGGCTGGTACAACCGCAACTGCGCGATTAACCCCGTATTGGTCGAGGGCAAGAAGACCGGCGGGCTCGAAGTTGCCGAGCAGAGCGCATCCTTCGGCGGTGTCCCCGATTGGGTCGCGGTCAGTGTCGGGGACGGCTGCACCATCGCCGGTGTCTGGAAGGGCCTCTCAGAGATGCACCAACTCGGCGTGATCGACCGCCTGCCCCGGCTGCTGGGCGTCCAAGCCAAGGGCGTTGCCCCTATCGCCTACGCTCTGGAGCATGGCTCGATGCCCGACGAGGTTCAAGACGGCGGCACCGTTGCCGACAGCATCAACGTCGCGGTCCCACGGAACTGGCGCAAAGCGGTCAACGCACTGAAAGAAGCCCACGGCGTGGTCGTCAGCGTCGACGACAACCAGATCCTCGATGCCATGCGAACCAGCGGTCGTCACGGCGTCTACGCCGAACCCGCGGCTGCGGCGGCGTTGGCCGGCGTGACGTCAGCGGTGGCCAATGGGATAATCTCGGGGGGCACCGGGGGTGACCGTGTTTTGGCGATGGTCACCGGCAGCGGACTCAAAGACACGCGCGCCGCCATCCAGGCCGGTGGCGAACCGATTAAGATCGAGCCAGATTTAGACACCCTTGCCTCGGCCATTCAGGACCGAGGCGTGATAGATGGAGCAGGTTGATGCAGGTGAATCAGGAAGCTTTAGACAGAACTATTTCCAAGTGCCGGGACCGCAAGGTGCTCCTGCCGACGTTTGCGCAGATGCGCAACCCGTCGCTTGTCCCACAGAAGGTCAAGGATCGACTCAAAAAGGTCAGTCTCTGGGACGTCGACCCGATCAACCTCTTCCGCATCTCCTGGAAGAACGAACCAACCGAGACCGGCGGCCTCTACAACAACGGCAACTTCGTCGTGTTCCCCCCCGAACTCACCGGCGTCGACGCGACCATCATCGGGATCGTCGGCAAGTACTTCCCCACCGGCGCCCACAAGGTCGGCGCCGCCTACGCCTGCCTGGCACCCCGCCTGGTTAACGGCGAGTTCGACACCACACGACACAAGGCCGTCTGGCCCAGCACCGGCAACTACTGCCGCGGAGGCGCGTTCGACTCGGCGCTCCTGGGCTGCGACGCCGTCGCCATCCTCCCCGAGGAGATGAGTAAGGAACGCTTCGACTGGCTCAAAGGCATCTGCTCAGAAGTCATCGCCACCCCCGGATGCGAATCGAATGTCAAAGAGATCTACGACAAGTGTTGGGAGATACGCAATACCCGGCCCGAGTGCGTGATCTTTAACCAGTTCGAGGAGATGGGCAACCCCACCTGGCACTACCACATCACCGGGTCCATCATCCAGGAAATCTTTGAATCACTTCGCGGCGACCACAGGCTCGCAGGATACGTCAGCGCCACCGGCAGCGCCGGCACCATCGCCGCGGGCGATTTCTTGCGAACAATCCATCCGGCGGTGCGTGTCGTCGCGACCGAGGCGCTGCAGTGCCCGACGCTCTACCAGTTCGGGTTCGGCGGGCACCGCATCGAAGGCATCGGTGACAAGCACGTCCCCTGGGTCCACAACGTCCGCAACACCGACATGATCTCCGCCATCGACGACGAGCAGTGCATGTCCCTGCTACGCCTCTTCAACGAGCCCGCCGGCCAGGAATACCTCCGCGCAAGCATCTCCGATGACCTTGCAGACCAACTCCCATTGCTTGGTATCTCCAGCATCTGCAACCTCGCCGCAGCGATCAAGTCCGCCAAGTACTACGACATGACCCGCCACGACGTCATTTTCACCTGCCTGACCGATTCCTCCGAGATGTACGCCAGCCGGCTTACCGAGTTGAATGATGAGCACGGCGCATACGACCGTGAAAACGCCATCGCCGACAGGGCCCGTTACCTCGATGGCATCGTCACCGACCACCTCCGCGAGCTGACCTACCACGACCAGAAAGCCCTGCACAACTTCAAGTACTTCACCTGGGTCGAGCAGCAAGGCAAGTCCATCGACGAACTGAACCAGCTTTGGGATCCCGACTTCTGGACCGGGACATTTGCCCAGGCCGATGATTGGGACAAACTGATTGAAGCTTTCAACGATCAGACCGGTGTCTTGGAGATGATCTGATGGGAACAATCTTCCAAAACGCAATACTCGTGCAACTCGATCCTGCGATAGTGCAGCCAGGCGGTCTGCGCGTATCAGATGGGAAGATCACTGCCGTCGGTAATGTGATTCCCGAGCAGGGTGACGAAGTCGTCGACTGCGGCGGCGCGGTCCTCATGCCGGGCTTGGTCAACGGCCACACCCACCTCTACTCCGCCCTCGCTGCCGGGATGCCTGCAGCGCCCAAGACGCCGACCAACTTCTACGAGATACTCAAATACATCTGGTGGCGACTGGACCTTGCCCACGACGTCCAGAGCATCCGAGCCAGTGGGGTCGTGGGGGCGCTTTCCGCTCTGCGTTGCGGCACCACGACACTGATCGACCACCACGCCAGCCCCAACGCCATCGAGGGCAGCCTCTCGGAGCTGGAAGGCGGTATCGCTCAGGCCGGTTGCCGGGGCGTCCTCTGCTACGAAACCACCGACCGCAACCACGTAGAAGAAGCCCGCCGCGGACTCGACGAGAACGAGCGGTTCGTCGTCCTCTGCAAGAAACGCAACAACGGCCGATTTGCCGGGATGGTCGGCGCCCACGCCAGCTTCACCCTCAACGAAGACTCGCTCGCCGGCTGCGTCTCACTCGCCAAAGAGCTTATGGTCGGCGTACACATCCACGTCGCCGAGGACCTATGCGACGAAGCCATGACCAAGGCCGGCTACGGCAACAGCCTCTTCGACCGCTTTGCCAAGCACGGGCTGCTGGATCTCCCCGGCACCATCTTCGCTCACGGCACACACCTCTCCGACGCCGACATAGACACCGTCAACCAGCGTGACACCATCACGATGGCCCACAACACCCACTCCAACATGAACAACGCCGTCGGCTACGCCCCGGTCGCACGGTTCAAGAAACCCCCGATGCTCGGGACCGACGGCATCGGGGCCGACATGTGGCGCGAAGCCCGCACCGCACAGTTCAAGAGCCACGACGGCGACATCCCGCTTCCCTTCGGCCGACCGCTTGCCATGATCGGCGAGTCCGCCCGCTTCGCCTCCAATGCCCTGGGCGTCAAGCTCGGCGTCCTTGAACCCGGTGCCGAAGCAGACCTTGTCCTCACCCGCTACACACCAGCGACCCCCCTGAACGCCGACAACCTCGCCGGCCACATGATCTACGCCATGGGCCCCGAGTTCGTTTCGGATGTCATGATCGGCGGCGACTGGAAACTAAGAAGTGGGGCGGTGGTGAGTTGCGATGAAGTAGCCATCCGGTCGCAGTGCGTGGAAGTCTCGCGGGCGCTGCATGAGCGGATGGGTGAGATTCCGTGTGAGTGATGTTGCGTTAGATATGAGATGCCACTATGAGTAGATTTGAAGGTCATTGGTATGACATCTGTTGTCCTGATGACCGAAACCGATTGGTTGCAAGCTTGCACTACAACAATGAACAGTGGGGTGAATTAAATGTGGAGTCGGGGGCGCTAGCTTTAGAACTATATCCCCGTCGCACAGGTGAACCGTGGACGTTTGCATTTAATGATGCAATCCAGCTATTGAATGATGCAAGTAAAAAACTGGCAATGATGGAATTGGAATAACTCGACTACGCGGTGGATGGAGTGGTAAGAGTATAAATCTCTAGCTTATCTGCGTACAATCCGTGTCCCGCTCTTTCCATCCAGTGCGGCGGCCAGTTGAGGAAGCTCCGCGATGATCGCCACCGCGTCGGGATTGTCTGACTCCTCCACAAAATCCACCGCCGCCTCGATCTTCGGACCCATCGAACCCTCGGCGAAGTGGCCCTCTTTTAGATAATTCTTCGCTTCGGCGACGGTCAGGGTGTCCAAAGCCTTCTGGTCCGGTTTGCCGAAGTTCAGGCATACGCGGTCGACGGCGGTCAGGATGACCAAGGCCTCGGCGTTCAACTCTCTGGCGAGCAGGGCGGAGGTGCGGTCCTTGTCGATCACAGCCGCGGCACCCCGGAGCATCCCGTGTTCATCTCGGGTCACCGGCACACCGCCTCCACCGCAGCAGATGACCAGCTCCCCATCCTCAACCAGCCGACGGATCGTGTTCAGCTCGATGATCTCCTGAGGGATCGGCGACGGGACAATCCGGCGGTAGATGCCGTCCGTAACTTCGACGATCGACCAGCCATCTTTATCACGATGAGTCTCGGCCTGTTCCTTGGGCATCTGTGACCCGATCGGTTTGGTAGGGCGTTTGAACGCCGGGTCGCCCTGATCGACCAGCACGTTGGTCACAAGCGTCGTGACATCGGTATCGATCCCGCGCTTCTTCATCGCGTTCACCATGCACTGGCCGATCATGTAACCCATCCCCGCCTGCGTGTCGGCCACACAGACCTCAAGCGGAAGCGGATACATCTCAGAAGACGCAAGCTCAACCCGCCGCAGCACGTTCCCGACCTGTGGCCCGTTGCCGTGGGTGATTACGATGTTTCGGCCGTCCGCCATCGCACCGGTCAGGTACCGG
>JAJDCT010000196.1 GCA_029260695.1 Phycisphaeraceae bacterium | reverse complement strand
CCCGCGCCGGCCTCACGGTAACGCCGGCTGACCACCTCACGGATCGAGGCATAATCATCGTTACCACCCGCCACGGTCTTGATCTTGTATCGGCGGTATTCGTTCTTGAAAGGCCGGCCATCAACGAAACAAACCTTCGACCCGACGGTTTCGCCGCCCTGAAGGTGGGCGATGTCGATCGCTTCAATACACCGGATCGGCTCGGTGATGCCGAGCGTACGAGCCAGGGACTCCATGCCTTTTTGCGGGTCTTGCAAGAACGATTCGACCTCGGGTTGCCAGCCCTGATTGGCCTTGCCACGTTCGTCGAGCTTCTCGAGCGCTTTGATCTGGTCACGCAGCACCGCGGCCTGTTCGAACTGGTGCGCATCGGATTCGGCCTGCATCTGCGAACGCATCTCACGTAGCATCACCGATCGCTTGGATTCGAGGAAGCGCACGAAGCGATTGATGTCGTCACGGTAGGCCTGCTTGCCGATCTTCGCGGCACAGGGCGCGGTGCACTGCTTGATCGGGTAGAGCAGGCAAGGCCGGAAGTAGCGGCGCTGGTCGTCGTCCTCACGGATATCCAGGTGGCAGGTGCGGAACTTAAACACGCGCTGCGCCAGTTGCACCGATTCGCGCAGGGCGTACACACTGGTGAAAGGCCCGAGGACCTTGGCCCCCTTGAACTGGGGCGCCATCGGTTCGCGGGTGATGAACACGCCGGGGAAATCGTCGCGCGTGGTGACCACGAGGTAGGGGAAGCTCTTGCCGTCGGTCAGCCGGGCGTTGAACTTTGGGTGGATATCCTTGATCAGCCTGTTCTCGGTGAGCAGGGCTTCCCATTCGCCTTCACACTCGATGACATCGAAATCATCGACAAGATCAAGCATCGGTTGCTTCTTGGAACCAAGATCGGCGGACGGGACAAAGTAGCTGCTGACACGATCCGGGAGGTTGGACGCCTTGCCGACGTAGAGCACGATCCCGGCGGGGTCTTTCATCAGATAAACACCCGGCACAGCGGGCAGGGCGTGGGCCTTGGCGAGCAGCTCGTCGAGTTTGTCGCGTCGTGCTTTCATCCGTAGGCGGTCATGCGCGTTTGTCGAGCGCGGGCTGCTGCGGTGTGTTTTGCGGGCCGGCACCGGGGGCTGGCGCATCCAACGCAGGCGATCGGACCAGGGTTTGTCGCAGCGGCTTGATCGCCAGCAGCACCAGCGCCACTAAACATAGCACCGCCAGCCAATGCGGGACCAGCTCGTGGCTGTGGGCCTGCTTCGCCTGGTCGATGGCGTTAATATTCATCGCGGCGGCGACGGCGTTGGTCGCCAGCCCACACGCGATCGCGCTGCCGGCGACGGCGACGAGGTACACCACCATGGAGCGTGTGCCCAACTCCTTGCGGACCACACCCAGCGTCGCGATGTTCGTCGCGGGGCCGGCCAGCATGAACACCAGCACCGCGCCAGGCGAGAGACCACCGATCAAGAGCCCGGCCGCCAACGGCGTCGAACCGGTCGCGCAGATGTACATCGGGATACCCACAAGCACCATCAGGATCATCACCGGCAGCCCCGAGCCCCACGACGCCAGCACGTCGCCCGTGATCCAGACACTCATCGCCCCTGCCATGAATAGACCTAACACCAACCACTTCAACGTATCATCGAGGATCCCCCCCGAGGCATCGACCAGCGCGGCGGCAAGACGCGGCTGCGCCTCGGCCTGACCCGGTTTCGATTCACTCGAACAACACCCCACGGAAGAAGCCTGCTCTTCTTGCTCACCCCCACAACACCCCCCGGCGGAGGCCGATTCATCGGCCGTCTGTACACGCGCAGCCCCCACATCACCGGAACTACCACAAGAAGACGTCTGCGCCGGCCCTGCTTCTGAGCCGCAACACGCCGACTTGGGTGCCGAAGCGTGTCTATCCTGCGGCTTGGTGTCTGTGTCCCGCGCATCCAGTGCCGCACCCATCAGCCCCGTAACGATTGCGCTGAACACCGCGGCGATAGGCCGGACCACCGCGAGGAACGGGCCGAGTAATGCGTACGACACCGCGACCGAATCCACGCCCGTCTCCGGGGTCGCAACCAGGAACGACATCACCGAACCACGAGACGCGCCCTGTCTGCGTAATGCAAGCGCAGCGGGGATCACGCCACAGGAACACAACGGCAGCGGTGCGCCGATAAACGCCGCCTTGACCACGCCGCCGCGGCCACGCAGGAACTTCGTCAGCCAGGACGCGGGCACATAGACCTTGATCAACGCCGCCACGACCAGCCCGACGATCAGCCAGGGCGCAGCCGCCAGCGCCAGACCCCATGTGGCTTGAAGGATGTCGAGTACGGTTTGCATAGGCGGCATTGTAGGCGCGGCCCCAGTGACGTGCCCTGAGCAGGGCCAGTTTGATTAGGATATCCCCATGCCCGACCGACCGATTGTGCTGGACGCCGATTTTGACAGCGGCTCGTTGGACCCGTCGGGTTCGAGCGTGCGGGGGGACACGGTCCACCTCGCCGGG
>JAJDCT010000195.1 GCA_029260695.1 Phycisphaeraceae bacterium | reverse complement strand
GCGGCGATCGAGCGTGTCCGGCGTATGCGGTTCGACGAGCAGACGTCCTACAACGCCACGGGGGGCGATGCGCAGGGGCTCGGTGAGCAGGAGTTTTACACCGGGCGTATCGGCGTGGTTGGGCCGATCGGTCGTTGGCGTACGCCGCGGTTTCGGTCCATCGACGGTTTTCAGTGGGACGTGGTTCCCTTCCCGAACGCGGAGGGCGAAGACCCCGCCAGCGTGATCGCCGTGGTTGCCTGGGGGATGTCGTCGACGACGAAGCACCCGGACGAGTCGTTCGAGTTGATGAAGTTCCTTTGCGGT
Source organism: Phycisphaeraceae bacterium (assembly GCA_029260695.1). GTDB lineage: Bacteria > Planctomycetota > Phycisphaerae > Phycisphaerales > Phycisphaeraceae > JAJRRS01. The sequence continues at coordinate 3,221 of JAJDCT010000195.1, read as the reverse complement.
CCGGAGGGTCAGCGTTTGACCGCGGTGTCGGGTCTGGCGGTGCCTTGCACCAAGCCGGTTGCGGAGTCAGACGATTTTCTTCAGCCGGGCCAGAGCCCCGCGAATGCGAGGCTGTTTATCGACCTGATCGACTCGGCGAGGATCGGGCAGATGCCGCCGGAGCCTGAGTTTGCGCGGATCTTCGAGGAGGAGGTCGCACAGACGATCCAATTCGACAAGCAGTCGGCCGAGGTGACGGCTGCGAACACGGAGACGCGTTGGCTGGCGGAGCTAAAGAGCCCGCTGCGGAGTAAGGCGTTCCCTCAAATGCCTTGGAAGACGGTCATCGGTTCGGCTTGCGTGGTGCTGTTGGTGTCGGTGACGGGGCTGTTCTTCTGGCTTAGGCGCGAGAAGCTGGGCGCGATCGATCGGGCGCAGGAACGTGCGGGTTGGGTGTTTATCTCGCCTTGGATCATCGGGTTTCTGGTCCTGACGTTTGGGCCGATGCTGTTGTCACTGCTGCTGGCGATGTCGCGATGGACGAGCATGCAGCCGCTGGGTCACGCGGAGTTCGTCGGGCCTGGCAACTTCGTGCACATGGCGAAGTACGACGCTAGCTTTATTAAGAGCGTGTGGGTGACGACGTATTACGCCCTGCTTGCGGTGCCTTTCGGCCAGGTGCTGGCGTTGCTGGTGGCGGTGTTGATGAATCAGAAGGTCAAGGGGATCGCGATCTACCGGACGGTGTTTTTTGTGCCGTCGGTCGTGTCGGGTGTGGCGTTGGCGACGCTGTGGGTGATGATGTTTGACAATAGCCGAGGGATCATCAACCGGGTGTTGACGCCGATATTCGGCTGGATTAATTCTATTGACTGGCTTGAAACGTACTTAGATTATTGCCTGGACGGTGTCGGGATGTTGTGGACGTGGGGGGTCGGCCCTCACGCCTCATTTGCCTTGCGGCTTGCGCCGCCGGACTGGTTCGGTGTGGATGCGGAGGTGTTTGCGATTCCCGCTTACGTGATCATGGCGTTGTGGGGCGTGGGCGCGGGGATGGTGATCTATCTGGCGGGCCTCAAGGGGATCCCGGTGTCGCTGTATGAAGCGGCGAGGATCGACGGGGCGAGCCGGGCTCGTGCGTTCTTTAGTGTGACGCTGCCGCAGCTGTCGCCGCTGATCTTCTTCAACCTGGTGATGGGGATTATTGGATCGTTCCAGGTGTTCACTCAGGTGTACGTCATGACCAACGGCGGGCCGGGCAACGCGACGCTGGTGTATGTGCTGAAGCTGTACCGCGAGGCGTTCGAGTACCACAAGATGGGGTACGCGTCGGCGATGGCGTGGGTTCTGTTCCTGGTGCTTCTGGCGCTGACGGGTGTGGTGGTCAAGACCAGCAAGAGTTGGGTGCATTATGAGGGGCTTAAATGATGAGCACAGAGCGCCCCGGCACAAACGAGTTAAAAGGTACGGCCGCTGAAGCGACCTCCGCCAACCCCGGAGTTCCCGACGCCCCCGGGCGGAGGGCGGTTCACCGCCCGTCTAAGAAAAAAGTCGACGGGCACACGGTGCTGGTGTATTCGCTGTTGTTTTTCGGCGCGTTCCTGCTGCTGGTGCCGTTCTACTGGATGCTCAGCAACAGCCTGAAGACCGAGGCGGAGGCGCAGAAGATCCCCCCGACACTGATGCCGATGGCGTCGTACATCGAGTTGGACGGCGAGCCGCTGGAAGTTTCGCTGGGTGAGAAATTCGAGTCGGATCAGACGATCCGTGTGGCGGTCAAGATGCCCGAACACCCGCGAGACGGCGAGGAACACGTCGTGGCACAGTTGGATGTGCAACGTAAACTCACCCCGCGCTGGGGGAACTACCCCAAGTCGCTTGAGCGGATGAACTTCACCGGGGCGCTTGCGAATACGACGGTGATCACGGTGTTGTGTGTGATCGGGCAGATACTTTCATCGTCTCTGGTGGGCTTTGGGTTCGCGCGATTCCGGTTCCGTGGGCGGAACTTCCTGTTCATGCTGATGCTGTCGACGATGATGCTGCCGCCACAGGTGAGTATGATCCCGCTGTTTATCCTGTTCCGTAACCTGGGGATGATCGACACGATCTGGCCGTTGGTGATCCCGATGTGGCTGGGTTCGCCGTTCTATGTGTTCATGTTCCGCCAGTTCTTCACGCAGGTGCCCGAGGAGCTGGTCGAGGCCGCAAGGATCGACGGCGCGGGCAACACGATGATCTACTGGCGGTTGATGCTGCCGCTGTCGGGCCCGGTGATCGCGATCGTGGCGATTTATACTTTCATGTTTGTGTGGAACGATTTCCTTGGACCATTGATCTACCTGAACAGCCCCGAGAACCGCACGCTGACATTGGCGCTCAACGCCTTCAACGGCAACTACGGCGTCAGCGATGTTCAGCTCCTGATGGCGGCGAGCTTCGTGACGATGCTGCCTTGCATTTTGCTTTTCTTCGCGGCGCAGCGTTACTTCGTGCAGAGCACGGCCTCCAGTGGGCTTAAGGGGTGACGCCCGGTGCCGGGCCGATCGGCAAGCGGATCGGGGATTTCACCCTCACGCCGGATCGTTGGAATAATCCCTGTTGGGACTGGGTTGCGCCTCAACAAGGAGCCCGCGCTATGACTCAAGACGATTCGGCACCACCGACCCCGACCGGCACTCCAAACCCCGCCCCGGCCTCCGACATCACCGAGGCCCCCGTGTCCTACTGGACCCCCCCACGCATGCTCGCCGGGTTGGTGATGGCGCTGGTGGCGATGGGTGTGGTTGCTTATGTGAACTGGGACGAGGTGGATCGCCTGCTGAATCCGCCGTCGCCACGGGGGTCCGGGCAGCGGTTCGCGTTCAATAACCTGACCGATGCCACGTTTGATATGACTGATCTGCGGCTGCCGGAGGAGGGTATCCGAAGTGGCGGCCCACGAAAGGACGGGATCCCCGCGCTGACCGATCCGAAGACGGCACCTGTCGGGCAGGCAGGTTTTATGCTTGCTGACGACCGGGTGGTTGGCGTGACTGTCAACGGTGAGAGCCGGGCTTACCCGATCAAGGTGCTGAATTACCACGAGTGCTATAACGATGTGCTTGGAGGCGTGCCGATCGCGGTGATCTTCTGCCCGTTGTGTGATTCGGTCAGCGTCGTGGATCGTCGGCTCGGCGATAAAGTCTACGAGTTTGGTATCTCCGGGATGCTGTACAACTCCAACGTGCTGCTTTACGACC
>JAJDCT010000194.1 GCA_029260695.1 Phycisphaeraceae bacterium | reverse complement strand
GCTTGGCAACGGCGGCTAAACATCACACGGGCCGCACGCGGATCTACGATCCGCCGCTAAACGGCAAGCCTGAATGCGACGGGTATCGGTGATCTGGTCTGAAAACGTGGAATCACACACGCACGAGACTAAATGGGATTGATATAAAATAATATTTAGCCTAAATATTATCTTGTATAGGCTAAGCCCGTTAGACAAAAGCAGCCGACAACCCCGGGATTGATCTGATTTGTTTACAGCGTTATGTGTTATAGCGGCCGGGTTCAGTGGACCCGGACGGACTCGACAACGGGGAGGTCGCCGACGAGGGGGCCGATGTAGTCGCGGAAGCTGGCGTCGATGTTGTTGCCGTTGACGATGTACTTGGGGTCTAGGGTCTGCGTCTTCGCGGCGACGTCGGTCAGTTCGATACGTTTGTACTCAACCTCGTAGGGCTTGTTGCTGACGCGTTGGATAGCGATGGACCCGTCAGAATAGCCTGAAAGAGCCAGCTCGGCGGCTTTACGTCCGACAAGCCGAGCCTCGTGTGCATCGGTTTGCGAGACGCAGCCGGCGAAGCAGCGTTGGAGGTATCCGAAGGTGTCTGCGCGGACGCGTGTGTCTTTGCCCAGGTGGTCCTTGAGGACGTCGGCCAGGTGATCGCCCAGCGCGCCGGTGCCGGAGAGTTGGACGTTGCCGTGCGCGTCTTTCTCGACGGTGGCGGCGAGCTTGGTCATGATCGGCGTGCCGTCTTTGTCGTGGATGCCTTCGGATACGGCGATGAGGCACCGGCCCAGCCGGCCGTAGATCTCGGCGACGTCTGCCTTGAACTTGTCGAGGTCGAAGGCGGCCTCGGGGACATAGATCAGGTGCGGGCCGTCGTCATCGTGCTGACGCGCGAGCATAGCGGCGGCGGTGAGGAACCCTGCGTGTCGGCCCATGATGATGTTGATCTTGATGCCTGGCAGGGCGCGGTTGTCCAGGTTGTCACCGATGAAGGCCTGTGCGACGAACTTGGCGGCGCTGGCGAACCCGGGGGTGTGATCGTTGTTGACCAGGTCGTTGTCGATGGTTTTTGGCACATGGAAGCAGCGGATCTCGTAGTTGTCAGCCTTGGCCAATTCGTTGACGATCCGGCAGGTATCTGAGCTGTCGTTCCCGCCGATGTAGAAGAAATAGCGGACATTGTTCTTCTCGAACGACTTGAGAATCCGCTTGCAGTAGTCGGCGTCGGGTTTGTCGCGTGAGGAGCCCAGGGCCGCGGACGGTGTCTGAGCCAGGCGTTCAAGCCGTTCGCTGGGGATGTCCTGCAATTCGATGTAATCATCTTTGACGATCCCGGAGACGGCGTGGTGCGCGCCCAGGATCTTGCCGACGGCGGGCGAGCCTGCGAGCCCTTCGACGACACCGACCAGGGACTGGTTGATGACCGCGGTGGGTCCGCCTGACTGGCCGATGACGGCGTTGCCTTTGATGGGTTGACTGTTGGACATGGTGGTCGGACTCCGCTTAGGGGTTGTGCTCGCCGGTATGTAGCCGGGGTCGGCAGGCCGTGGCGAGGGCGTTTTGGGGTTGGCCGGCAGTGCCATCACATGCGGCTATGGGCCATGTTAGGAGATCGGGCGGCGGGAGACAAAGCCGATCGCAACCGTAGTCAGCCGATCTCAGAAAGGACCTGCTTGGCGAGCGTGAGGTCTTCGCCATGAAGCCTGGGGATCGCCTCGGTAAGCAATTCTTTGGCACGCTGACGTTGGTCGAGGTAGCGGGCGAAGATCAGGCCGAGGATCAACTGGACCTGCTGACGATCGGCGTAGCCTTTGTAGGTGACCAGGAAGAGCTGATAGGCGCTGGCGGAGTCTTCGTAGCGTCCCTCTGACATGAGCTGACTGGCGATGTCCAGCTGCTGCTGCTGGCCCATCACCTGCTCGGGGTGGAGATTGAGCAGGTCGACATAAAGGTCCGCGGCTTTGGGCTGGTCGTGACCATTCAAAGCAGCACTGATAGCAGAGCGGGCCTGCATGATGCTTGCTTCTTGCTCGGTGACAACAGGCGCATCGCCTTGACCGGACAGGTCGCGGGGCTTGTTGTGTTCCCAGGGGCGGTACCCCTGTTTGGAGAGTTTGTTGAACTGGGCGCGTCGCCTGCGGTGTTCGATCAGGGACAACATGTCGTACGGCTCGCGCGGCAGGATGCGCGACATGAGCAGGCCCATCCCGACGGCAAACCCACAAGCGTAACCCGCCAGGTGCGCCAGGTAAGCGGTGTTGCCGATGCCGCCAAGCTGGAACATCGCGTCCTGGGCGACCTGGAAGAGGATCAACAACATGCTTGAAACCTCGAACGCGCCGGGCACGATGAACCAGTAAACGATCGTGACATTAGAAAGCGGGAAGAGTGCCAGGTACGCGCCGGTGACCGCGGCGACCGAGCCACTGGCACCGAGCACGGGATTGGTTTCCATCAGGCCGTGGCCCAGGCCCGCGACGATGCCGCCCGCGAGGTAGAAAAACAGGTACGCGACCTTGCCCAACCGGTCTTCCACACCGTTGCCGAACACGTAGAGGAAGAGCATGTTCATGATCAGGTGCATCCAGCCCGCGTGCAGGAACTGGTAGGAGAAGTATTGCAGGACGCTGCCGTCACCCGGCAGGAGGTAGTAATTCAATACCCAGGGCCTGTCGGGGATGATCGCGCCTGTGTTAACAGCGGCATCGAGGGCGTAGAAATACTGGTCTACGAGCGCGACGTTGCTGAGCGTCATGATGAACACAACGACGTTGATCGCGATCAGTGTGTAGTTGACCCAAGGCGTGCGCTTGAGCTGGCGGTCTGTTCCGGTGGGGAAAAAGATCATGCTGGGTCAATCCGCCTGCGCGTCGGGCGGTGCCGGGGTGGGTAGGTTGGGAGCGGGCTCGGCGATAGCCAGAACCGTCCACGAGTCGATCCGCCAGGAGGGGGTGACGGCGGTACGAGCGTAAAACTCGACGTGGTCGCTGGGTGCTATCGGCATATCCCAATGGACCCGCCAGCGTCTAAGGGGCAGGCCTTGGTCGTCCCAAGCGGTAATCAGGAGAACCGCTCTCTCCAGCGGTTGACCGGTGTCGTTAGTGAGCTCGACAAGGGCCATGCTGTCAGAACCCATGGACTCGGCCGTCATGGATACGTCCTTGATCAACAAGGCGGACCCCAGCGCTTCGTCGACCGTGATCGACCAGACGGGGTTCAAGGCGGTGGGGTCAAGACTCGCGGGGATGGGCATACGGACCTGCATCGACTGGCCCTTGCTGACCAGTGCGATCGGGACCGTCGTGCGGGCTCTTTCACTGCCCTGACGGTTGACCAGTGAAACAGAAAGCTCGCCTGCAATAATGACGCCTTCATGCTCACTGACAACCCGACCGACGTATTCGATCACACCGGCGTCTGAGGACACCAATTCATCGTCGGCGACAAAGACCGCCGGGTCTTCTTGCGGCTTAGATACATAGGGCTGATTGGGTTGCACCCAGGGGTAGTGTTCAAGGGCCATGGACCCCGTCAGCGGCAGGCCTTGGAACATCGGGCCTTCGTAGACAGGCTCGGGGGGTACCTCTGGTCCGGGCGTGGTCGGTGCGGCAGCCCCAGTGCCCAAGTCCCAGTTGATCACCCACATGCCCCCACCGAGTACGGCCAATGCCAACGCCGCTGCGGCCGCGAGCAGGTAGCCGCCTCGGCCCGCCTTCTGGGCCTTGGTTTTTTTGTCTTCGGGGGGCGGAACGGATGGTGGCCCGACGTCGATCGGCTTGCGGGGCTCGTCCGCTGCGGGCTTGATCGTATCGTAATCATCGAACTGGCTGTCACGCTCACGCTCGGCCTCGACCCGCATCATCTCGGAGAGCCCCTGGATACCCCCCTGCTCGGGCTGGGTGCCCGTCGGGGTTGTCGCGGCGACATCAGGCTGCACGGGCGTGCCCTGATCCGCCCGGGCGGCAGCCACACGCTTGAAATGCGTCTGGCCGATCAGATACCGGTGCCCGCAGGAGGCGCACGTCACGGCGGCCCCCGCACGCACAAACGGCGAGTTCACCACGGCATGACAAGATGGGCAGGATACTTCGTACACTTTTAGGCTCGACACTTTAGCAGCCCGCACCAGTGCGAACCAATACCCCGAGGCCTAATAGCGCAGGGCCCCTATAATGGGCGGCGATGACACTGGCACTGCCAATCCTGGACACCGGGCCTCAGCGCCCAAGCTACGCCCAAGGGCCCAGGAGCCTGGGGTCGGTCAAACTCCTACGGCTTTCGATCACCGACCGCTGCAACCTGCGGTGTGTGTACTGTATGCCCGAGGACGGCGTGACGTTCTACGACCGCAAGGACCTGCTGACCCCCGAGCAGATCCTCGCTGTCGCCTTAGCCGCCAAGTCGATCGGTGTGAGCCACTTCAAGATCACCGGGGGCGAGCCGACCATCCGTGGCGACTTGGTTAGGATCGTTGAGGGGATCAAATCCCTGGACCCCGACGACCTGTCCATGACGACCAACGGCGTGCTGCTGCCCAAGCTCGCCAAACCCCTGAGGCGGGCGGGGCTTGACCGGCTGACGATCAGCTGGGACTCCATGAGGCCGGGGGTATTCGACCGGCTCACAGGCGGACGGGGTTACAGCCTGGACGACCTACATCAGGGGATCGAAGCCGCCCAGGACGCCGGGTTCACCAAACTGAAATTCAATGTCGTGGTCATCGGGGGGATGAACGACGGGGAGGTCGCGGACTTCGCAAAGTTGACGCTGGATCGGCCCTGGACCATCCGGTTTATCGAGTACATGCCGCTGGGCGATAGCAAGCTGCTGGTCGACGGGCTGGACACGGCGAACCTCTACACGGTAGACAACGCGCTGGTTGCCAAGCGGATCGAACATGAGTTAGGCCCACTGGCGCCGATGGACCGCATGGACGAGCCGGGGGTCGGGCCGGCCAATGTCTACACGCTGCCCGGAGCGCTTGGCCGTGTCGGGTTCATCTCGGCGATGAGCCAGCCGTTCTGCGAGACTTGCAACCGTCTTAGGCTGACCGCCACCGGGCACCTACGAGCCTGCCTGTTCGATGGCGGTGAGGTCGATACGCTCCCCGTGCTGAACGCCCCGAATCCCGACACGCAACAGATCGTCGAGTTGATGGCCCGGTGTGTCTCGGAGAAACCGGACACACACTCCGGCCGAGGCAACCGCGCGATGAGCCAACTCGGCGGCTGACCGCCCCAACAAAACTTAACTGTTTCCCCTCATCCCCCGGCAACGCCAGGACTGAGGGACGAACAAGAGTTTGTACCGAGCAAACGATTGATCTGTCAGATCTGTTCCAGCCGACGCTGCGCTTCACGCACACCCAGTTGGCGGACGGCGACGAGGGCGGCGACCTGACTCATGCGGGGCTTGGTCTGCTCGCGCTCCCAGAGGTAGATCGTCTGCGTCGAAACGCCCACGAGGCTGGCGTAGTCTGCGGCGGAGATCCCCAGCTTCTCGCGGTGGCTACGCAAACCCTTGGCGCTGAACCTGACACGTCCGAGCTCTTCCTTGGGGGCCTTAACGGTCTTGGATCGCTTGGCTTCCTTTGACTCCAGGAACGCGATCCGCCGTTGCTGATCCTTGGTAAGACGTTTGAGCTCGGCGATGTCGGTCCGGTACTGCGACACGGCCTTGCGCATCGCGGTGGTCTCGCTGCGGACTTCTTTGCGTGCCAGGCGGGCAATCTCACTCTTAAGCACGGTGGCTAGGTTGGCCATGGTATATCACTCCTTGAAATAAAAACGGTGCCTGTGCAGGGTCCGACGGGTCGGCTCAGCCGGGTGGGTCGCCGCCGGCTTCCTTGCGCCAGTTGATTTTCGGGGCGTCACCCCAAAGCATCTCCAGGTCGTAGTGGGCGCGTGCCATCGGCTCGAACAGGTGGACGATGGTGTCGACGTAGTCCAGCACCAGCCAGGTTGAATCCGAATCGCGTTCGGTGCCGAAGCGGTCCAGGCCGTGCTCCAACGCCAGGTCACTTACCTGGCCGGCGACACCCTTGATCTG
>JAJDCT010000193.1 GCA_029260695.1 Phycisphaeraceae bacterium | reverse complement strand
TGCGACACCGAGCCGGTCCGACTTGAAGATGACGGCGAGTTGATCACCCAGCAGGTCGGGGTTGAGTGTGAGGTTGATAAACCCCGGGCCGGCGACCTCGGCGTTGACCAGGGCGTCGCCGATCAGGAGTTTTTCTTTGATAGCCTCGGCGATGTCGCGGGGCTTTTGGTTCAGGCGTTTGGCCAGGCCCATGGCGAGGTTGGCCTGGTAGTCCCCGAACTTGGGATTGGTGGCCTGTCGCAGGATAGGGTCGGCGTCGGCGTAATCCGGGCCGAAGGCCTGCGTCACCGCCTCTGATAGAAGCTGCTCAAGGGTTTGCTGGATATCGGGCATGGGGGCGATAGGTTCAGCGACCTTGGCCCCCGCGTCAAGTAGGGGTGATACGAGGCGTGTGATTGCGTGGGGAAATCCACGGGCCTGGGCGGCGTGCTTACAGGTACGCTGAGTGTATCGGCGGGCCCACGTTCGGAGAACACGGGCCTCAATATCTTTAGGCGTGATCCCACGGAAGTCCGCGCGCGGCCACCCGTTGGCTTTGTGGTGTGATTCCGGAGTTGCCCTGGTCGTTAGAGCGCTTCTTGCTGAAGGTCTGCGCCGCGGTGTTGAAGTTGTGCTTTGAGGCGTGCGAGGATCGAGCTGTGCATCTGGCTGACGCGTGACTCGGAGAGGTCCAGCGTGACGCCGATCTCTTTCATGGTCATCTCTTCGTAGTAGTAGAGGATGACGATCAGGCGTTCGGCGCGGCTCAGGCCCTTGGTGATCAGGTCCTTGAGGTCGCGCTTCTGAACCACCTTGAAGGGGTTGGCCTGCTTGGCGTCCTTGAGCACGTCGATCTCGCGGACGTCTTTGTTCGAGTCGGTCTCGAACCATTTGCGTGACAGCGACACCACACCAACAGCACCGGCGTCCTTGCGGATCTTGGTGTATTCGTCCTGGTCGACGCCCATTTTTTCGCAGAGCTCATCGTCGGTTGGTTTACGTCCCAGCTGCATCTGCAGCGAGCGGCGGGCCTGCTCGACCAGGCTGGATCGGCTACGGACGAGGCGCGGGACCCAGTCCATCGATCGCAGCTCGTCGAGGATCGCGCCGCGGATGCGTGGCGCGCAGTAGGTCTCGAACTTGACGCCGCGGTCCAGATCGAACGCATCGATCGCATCCATCAGGCCAAAGATCCCTGCGCTCATCAGGTCGTCGATGTCGACCTCATCGGGGAGCTTGGTGTAGATGCGTTCGGCGTTGTACTTGACCAGGTGGAGGTAGTTCTCCATGAGCTGGTTGCGTAGCTCTTCCGAGCCGGTCTTCTTGTATTCGGGCCAGACCTCGAGGATGGGGTTTGGGCTCGCGGGTGCTGTCTTAACGGCTTGCCTGGTTTTCGCCATGGCCTACTCCTTGACCGGCTGAAACGCCTTGTGTGCGGATCCGTCCGCGGCGTCGGGGAATTAACAGAAACGGGTGAGAAAATATCGAACCGCCCTATGCCCCGGATGGTGGGACCAGACATGACGGCCGCGCCTCATGCGCGGTATTTATGTGTCCGGCACGCTGTCGTCTGGGATGGGGTGCTGTTGTTTGTAACGGTGTATGTGATCCAGGATCGCCCACTGCGCCACGGACCCGACCGCCAGGCCGATGAACCAACACACGATCATGACGCCGGTAGCTCTAAACAGGATGGTCAGTGTGCTGTTGCCTGCGCTGACGCCGACAACGATCGCCGCGGCGAAGCTTACTAATGCAAAGCAGGTTGCGATCACACGTGCGGGGATGGTTGAGCCTCCTTGCTCGATCAAAATCAATCCGTTGCGTGGCTAATATAGCCGATCGCGCGCGCCTGTGAAGGATAAAAGTCGCGAGACAGAAAAAAAAAACAAAACAGATCGATCGGCAAGAACTGCGCGGTGTCATCCGACAAGCCATGCGGCCATGCGTTTGAGCAGCCCGTGGCCACGCGGCGTGGCGGCGTGTCGGTCGATACGGTGGGCTAACCGGTGCATGCACATGCTGGCGGGACTCGTCGGGTGTTCAAGCACGAAAGGCTGGCGCCTCCGCACGGCGTGAGGGACGCGCGGGTCGGACAGAATATGCCCGGCGTAACGAGGCGTAACACCCAGGAAGCGACGACAAACCCCGGCGACTCGGTCGTATACCTCACGTGCTTCACGTTCGTCGCGAACCATGTTCACTAACAGCCGGATATCCAGGCCTTGGCCGTGTCGGCAGACGGTTTTGATGACCGCGTAGGCGTCGGTGATGGCGGTAGGCTCGGGGGTGGTGACCACAAGGATCTGGTCTGCGGCAACGAGGAACCCCAAGACGTTGGGGCCGACGCCAGCGCCGGTATCGATCAGGATCAGGTCTGCATCTTCTTCAAGAGCCCGCATCTGATCCATGAGGCGGGCACGCTCGAATTCACTGAGGGCGGCCATCTGAGACAGCCCGGAGGCCCCGGCGATCAGGCGGAACCCCCCCGGTGCCTCGACCAGGGCGTCCTGGAGTGAACAACGTCCAGCGACCACATGGGACAGGTTTTTCGAGGGGTTGATATTGCAGACCACGTCGGCGTTGGCGGTCCCCAGATCGGCATCCAGAAGGATCACATCCCGTCCCATTTGGGAGAGTTGGACCGCGAGATTGACCGACACGGAGGTCTTGCCGACACCCCCTTTCCCGCTGGTTACCGCCAGGGTGGTCGCCCTTGGCTGGGCTGAGGAAGGCCTATCAGCACGAGGGGGGTCCTGATGGGCCCGTTCCTCGGCGACCAGTTCGCGTAATGCCTCGGCTTGGTCAGCTATCAATTCTCACTCCCCACCTGTTGTCCAAGCACCAGATCAGCCAGCCGGTTAGGACAACCCGGCTCGATCTGGTGCGGTACTTCCTGCCCGGTCGTCACATAGCTAAGACGCATGTCCGCCTTACCCAGGACATTCAATAACACCCCAAAGGTAACGGCCTCGTCGAGTTTGGTAAAGATGATCCTGTCGGTGTGCACCTGGCTGAACCGCTGGACCGTCTCCATCAGCACCTTCTGAGAACAGGTTGATGACAGTACGAGGTGGACCTCGTGGGGCTTGGCGGCGGCGAGGAATGCCGAGAGCTGGGTCAGCCGTTGGTCGTCGCGCTGGCTGCGGCCGGCGGTATCAATCAGGACGACGTCGCAGCCTTTGCACTTATTCAGGGCGCTTTGGATTTCATTGGGCTGGGACACGACATGCAGTGGCACGCCGATGATCCCGGCGTAGGTGCGGAGCTGGTCGACCGCTGCGATGCGGTAGGTGTCGAGGGTGATCAGCGCGACATTTTTTTTGTGTTTGAGTTTGAAGGTAGCGGCGAGCTTGGCGATGGTAGTGGTTTTGCCGACGCCGGTCGGGCCGATCAGCGCGATGGTGCGGGGCCTGCCGTCGTCGCTTGGCTTCAACTCTGCGGCATCGGTGTCGATGGGCAGGTAGTTTGCCAACTCGGCCCGCACGGCTTTGAAGCAGGCGTCTTCATCGTGGAGTTGCTCTTCGCTTAACTCACGGCGGACCTTGTTGACCACTTCGTCGGCCAGTTCGCAGGTGACCTCCTGCTGGATCATGGC
>JAJDCT010000192.1 GCA_029260695.1 Phycisphaeraceae bacterium | reverse complement strand
GATGCGTGCCATCGACTCGGTCCCACCCAGAAGATCTGTCACCAGGTCGGGGCGTACCGCCGCAAAAATCAACACATACGCGCCACACGCCAACGCCGTTAACCAGGCACCGAATAACAATCCCTTGATGATCGTTGGCCTGTCCGCCTCGGTCGGCTCGTAGACCGATAGGGGCCGGTCCTCAAGAACCTGCCCCTGCCCCCGCTGCTGTGGCTCGTCCGTAATAATCAGCTTATCCAACACCCAACCCAGCAGCAGGAACAGACCCGCCGCGGGGATCAGCATCAGCATCCCGACAAAAATATGGAAGTCACCCTTGGCGTACTCGGGGGCATACACGTGCAAGAACCCCAGCGTCGTCACACGCCCGACATTCACAGACACCGCGATCGGCAGGGTCATCAGCACCATCACCGCACGCTGCCACCAGGCACGCGGCGCTAAAAACGCCATCGCCACACCCAGCGCCAGGAACGCCATCAGCATCCGCAGCCCAGAGCAGGCCTCTGCCACATTCATCGGCGGGTACATCCTCGTACCGTGGTGGAACAGGTCGATCGTGTTCCCACGGACGTTCGCCTCGATATCCAATGCCAGACCGATCGTGTTCAGAAGAAAGGTCGAACTGATCGACGCGATGGTCTGGAGCTTCAGCGCGATTATCTCCCACAGCTTCTGCGAGACCTTGACCCCAAAACCAAGATAAAGGATCGGGAACCACAGCACCGTCATCATCCTCGGCCCGAGGATAAACAGCACCAACCCGAACAGGGCTATGATCATGCTGTAGCCTTGGAACATATCGTTCCGGCCGGGGTAGATGAAGAACGCATACGAGACCATGCCCATGAGCATGATCGGCAGGCCCCACCAGCAAACGCTGCTCGACAGCCGCATCAGGCGGGCCCGGTTCTGGAACAGGTAATACGCACCGATCACAGGCACCAGCAGCGCGTGGGACCAGTCGTTATCGTCAAGCGATATCAGCAACGCCCGGTACAGGAAGTTCCTGTGCAGAGCGACAAATAAAAACACCAGCAACCCGATCCAACACCACCCACGCGGGGTGATCCACGGCCTGGATTCGCCGGCGGTCGTCAGGTTCGTCACGGCGGTACTGGTCATGCCCTCAAATCACCTAATCTAACGATCTTCGTTCCTCGCCCACCGTATCGGACATCCAGTCACCCAAGGGCTCAGCCCAACGGGTCAGACAGGTGGCCGTGGTGGTTATACGCCTTCCACAGAGCCTGGGTTCTCCGGGTACACCGCTCACACGGCCCGGGGGCACCGATAGCCCAATCCTGGCTCGGGCCCCCGCCACCTAACTGTAGGCGGGGCCTGACCGGCCATCTCGGCCGACACATCCATGTGGTTTCATTGGCTTGGCTAAACCTTGCCATACCCATGACAGGTATGGCCCCTGATCGGCCCACCGATCTGCCAAGCCGTGTTGATGCCGGGTGTTAGCAGCCCCGGCCTAGACCCTTAATTATTGACCCGCTCCGAACACGTCCAGGTTGAAGTTACGGTCCAACACAAAGCCGAACCCATACGTCGCCCGCAAGCCGTTTCGGAAGATCGCCAGCGGTGTCGCCACCGCGTTGGTCCCGATATTGATCACGTCGTTGGCCTTGAGGAACAAGTCCGGCTCGGTGCCATTGAATATGGCACGGAGGTTGATCCGGACGGTCGCTTCCTGATCGTTGCCGATCCGGCGGACCAGGTCGACCCGCTCGGGGATACCGATCGCCGAGATCCCACCGCCGGAGACGATCAACTGCTTGAGCGTCAGGTCCTTCTCGCCGGGGATGTTGTAAGCGCCGGGACGGTTGATCGCCCCACCGAGATAGACAAAGCCGCCTTGCTGGCCGGGAACCTTAATAATATCACCGGGGCGGATCACCACGTTGAACCGCATATCGCCGCCGTTAAGCCGATCGTAGGGCACCTCGATGACACGCTGTGTCACAACCTCTCCCAGCCGAGCATCGTTCGAGCTCATGCCGGCATCCTGACCGCCCGCGTTCTCCGAACCGACACGGACCCACTCGCCGCCGACGTTGATCCACTGAGCCGGACCAGAGCCGTCGTCGAGGCTGGATTCCAAACCGGCCGGGGCCGCCGGGGCCTGACCCTTGGGTGCCACCGCGGGGCCTGGGCCCGCACCAGAGTCGACGCCTTCTAGTAGTTCTTCGATCAGTTTCGACGGGTCATCCGGGGCCGGTGGTAATACTTCAACAGGCTCATCGCCCTCATCGCCAACGCCTTCGGGAATGATCCCCGCCGCGTCAGATGTCAGGGGGGTCTGGCGGATCACCAGCAACCGCTGGGTCCGGTCGGGGATGCCGTTAGCCATCGCTAGAGCGTCGATCAGCCGGAAGTTCGGACGCGGGATCGTAAACAAACCCGCACGGGTTCCGCCGGTTAACGGCGAAGCCATCACGGTAAATGTATTCTCTGTCGAGTTCTGCAGGATCACGCTCACCGTCGCGTTGCGGATGATCTCACGCCGCTCAAGCAGGTCCGCGATGTGATTTTCCAGCTGCGATGCCGTCTTGCCCGCCGCCTTGACCGGGCCGACAAAAGGCAAACGCACCAGCCCGGTCGCATCGACCTGACGCTGATACGCGGACTCCTGACCGGGGTCCACCAGCTCAAATATGACCACCGCGATCGTATCGCTCGGGGCGATCGTGTATTCGTTGAAGTCAGGCCGAAGATCGTCCGGCGTCACCTCACTGAAAGTGACGGGCAAGACGTCACGGCTCTCGATCACATCGATGCGATCCAGGATGGGCATGGTGATCGGCGTATGCTCCCAACGCCCCACCACCGAAGGGTCCATCCAAGAGTCCGACTCGCAACCGATCGGCCCGGCAAATAATGCCGCCCCCATCAGCCCGACCACTCCGATCCTGCCATGCCATTTCCGGTTCTTGTTCTGCGTCACCGCTCGCTCCTGCCTCTGGGTCAATAGGAGGTCCAACAGTTCATCTATAGTCAGCCCACCCCTTAGGTTTATGGGCTTACGGACGGGGTCTATAAGTCCCCTATCTTAAATCAAATCCATCCTCAACGCATCCTCCGGCACCATCTACATCAAATCCTCAAGATCAAGGGGCCGAACGGTGCCTCGGAGGCCACCAAGCCCGGCCTACCCTGGCCCAACCGACAAGTCTTCTCCAAGCATCGGCCCATCGCAAGCCGGACCTGATACCACCCGACGGGGAACCCTAAAATCAGCCGTTACAACCCGTTTACCCCACGCACTTGCCCCGCGATTCGCCTTGACCCACAATGCCCCTGTCCGGTAACCGCCCCAGAAACACACACATGCCTGAAAATCCCAATATCTGTATCGTTGGCGACGGGTCCATGGCCACCGTCCTGGCACTGCTCCTGGAGAGCAAAGGCCTCGACGTGACCCTCTGGGGAGCCTTCCCTGAGCACCTCGCCGAGCTCATCCAGACCCGGGAGAACCGCCGGTACCTCCCGGGCTACCGACTGCCCGACGGCATCAAGGTCACCCCCAACGACCAACGCGCCCTTCGGGGGGCCAACATCATCGTCAACGCGGTACCCACACAGTTCATCCGCTCGGTCTGGAAACGCCTGGCACCCAACGTCCCCGCTGGCGTCCCCATCGCCTCCGTGGCCAAGGGCATCGAAACCGACACCGCTCTACGCCCCACCCAGATCATCGCCGACGTCCTTCAGGCCGCCGGGCCAGGCTCCCCAGACGACCCCGACAAGCCCGCACGACCCCTCGCCACGATCTCCGGCCCGTCCGTCGCCGATGAGTTGGCACGCTGCCTACCCGCCACCGTCTGCGCCGCCAGCGACGACGAAGAATTCGCGCAGCTGCTCCAACAGACCTTCACCACCCACTGGTTCCGTGTCTACACCAACAAAGACCTCCTGGGTACTGAACTCGCAGGCGCAACCAAAAACGTCATCGCACTCGCCGCCGGCATACTCGACGGCCTACAGGCCGGGAATAACGCCAAGAGTGCCCTGCTCTCCAGAGGACTCGCAGAAATCACACGCCTGGGGGCCGCCATGGGCGCCTCGCCCGAGACCTTCTTCGGAATCGCAGGCGTCGGCGACCTCGCCACCACCTGCTTCAGCCCAACCGGAAGAAACCGGACCTGCGGCGAGCAACTCGGCAGAGGCAAAAAACTCCAGGACGTCCTCGAGGAAATGCCCGGCGTCGTCGAAGGCGTACCCACCACCAAAGCCGTCGTCGCTCTACTGAAAAAGTACCGCGTCGAGATGCCCATCACCCAGACCGTCCACAAAGTCCTCTTCGAAAACCTCGACCCCCTCGAAGGCATCAGCCAACTCATGAGCCGTCAGCTCAAACCAGAAAACATCGGGTAACCACCGCGCCCCACAGGGTCTACCCCACAGTCACAGATGCACCCAGAGCGGATCACTGTCAGGTGTAACATGTCGATTCTACTTCTATAGTCACCACGCGCAAGCGGGTCGTTATCACACCCCCTCACGGTTAAGCCGCCCCCGGCAATACCCGATCTAAGGTTCTATATAGATATGCGTCTCTGGCATCCGTTCGCTTCCCCCTGGAAGAGCCGACAAGTGAGCCAAACGTGACTCAACACGCTTTCAACACCGACCCGCAAAACGACCCCCGCGACGACACCGTGCGCCTCTGGCTCAGCCAGCAGCAGTGGATGTCGGTGCTTGAAAACACAGAACGACGCGCTCGCGAAACGCACTTCCCCGAAACTGACAACCAGCGCCAAAGCCCAAGGCTCCCCGCCGCGCAGGATGCACGTTGCCTGATCCGGCTGGATTATCACGCGGACTATCCCGGGACGTTCCTGGTCAAACTCAGAGACGTCTCTACCACCGGCCTGGGGTTCTACAGCGCAACACCGTTTACACCCAAGTCCCGATGCACCGTCGCGCTCCAGGACGGCCAGGGCCACGGGCTCGTCTCCTCCGCTAGCATCGTCTGGTGCAAATCAGTCGACGAGCAACTACACGACATCGGCATCCAGTTCGACCAGCCGATCAATGCCGACTGGTTCGTACTGAGCTCACTGGACGCCATCCCCATCTGACCGGGCACAACGATGACTAAACCGAAAAAACCCGCCGGCACTGGCGCGCTGAACACCCTGCGGCACAGCCTCAGTGCCGACGAATGGCAAGACGCACTGCAATCAGCTAAAGCCCAGCACAACCCCGCTGCATCCAGGCAAGAACAACGCACCACAGACCAGACCCGCCACCAGGCGATCCAACGCTGCCTGCTGCGTGTAGACCGCGGCGATACCTCACCGGGGATCTACATCGTACGATCACGCGACATCTCCGACGGCGGGATACGCATCATCCACGGCGGACCACTCAAACCCGACACCCTCTGCTGTGTCATCATCGAAACCAACTCAGGCCAAACCCTCGCCGCAGGCGGCACCATCGCCTGGTGCAACCCCGTCAAAGGCACCGACATCCCCGCCTACGAATTGGGTATCCGCTTCTACGAACCCATCGATGCCACCCCCTTCGCTAAACTCGACGAGCAAGCCGAAGAGGCCGCGTAGTTTTTCAACGCGGATCGCGCCAACCCTTTCTGTTTAACACACGGGAACCCTGAACAACCCCGGCTGAGGCTGCTTCAGCAACCGTGTCTACACCGCTTTATACGCTGAAGTGGAATTCAAACGCCACAATAATACCCGCTCCGCAGCCCGATTCATACAAATGCCTCGCTTTAGTTATGTCCAAAGCATTATGGGTCCATCAGAACAAACCGGCGTGCCGGTTGTAACGTTTGTGCCATCTGGGTCAGCCCGGTTACCCGCTGGGCACGCCGTCGGCCGCCGCCGACTTATCCACCCCCGCATTACCGACGATAGATACCTCGAACCCATCGTCCGGCCGGACGGTGAGGCAGGGCCGGTGACGGTCCGCCCGACCGGCTTGGAATAGGGCGCGCTTATCCGTGAGGAACAGATGGAACTGAATACTATCCTGAAGACCGCCCTGGACATGGACTGCTCGGATATCCACCTGATCGCCGGGCACGTCCCGATGGTCCGCCAGCACACGGTGATGACCCCGCTTGACTACCCCGTCATCACCGCAGAGGGCGCCTTGCGGATGCTCAAGCAGATGGCAGGCGAAGAGCAGATGAAGGTCTTCGAGAAGATCAAGGACTCGGACTTCTCCTACGAGGTCCCGGGCATGGGACGATTCCGTGTCAACGCCCACCTGCAGCGCTCCATGGTCGGCATCGCCTTGCGTGCGATCAAAACCGATATCCCCCCGCTCAAAGACCTGACACTCCCGGAAGTCATCAGCCGGCTGACCTACCTGCCACGCGGCCTGGTCCTCGTCACAGGAGATACCGGCTCGGGTAAATCGACCACACTCGCCGCCATGATCGACGCGATGAACAAACGCTACCACAAGCACATCATCACGCTCGAAGACCCCGTCGAGTACTCCCTGGTCAGCGACAAGTGCGCCATCGAGCAGCGCGAACTCGGCGCCGATACACCCAGCTTCGCATCAGGGCTACGACACGTTCTGCGTCAGGACCCGGACATCATCCTGGTCGGCGAAATGCGTGACCTGGAGACCACCGCCGCCGCCATCACCGCCGCGGAAACAGGCCACCTGGTGTTCTCCACACTCCACACCGTCAACGCATCACAGACCATCGAGCGTATCATCGATATGTACCCCGCCGACCAGCAGAACCAGATCCGGTCCATGCTGGCTAACACACTCCAGGCCGTGATCTCACAGACCCTGTTCAAACGCATCGACAAAAAGGGCATGGTCCCCGGCGTCGAGATCATGCTCTGTACCCCGGCCGTGCGGAACCTTATCCGCGAAAACCGCGCGTTCGAGATCCCCAACGTCATCGAGACCAACCGCGCCCTGGGCATGAACAGCCTGGACAACTCCATCGCAGAGCTGTTCTTCAACGGCATGATCAGCCGGGAAGACGCGATCGCTCAAGCCGCATACCCCGAGAAACTCGAACGCGCACTGGTCGCTTAAGGCTACCCAGCAGTTAGCTATTAGCAGTTAGCTTTTAGCCGGATAGGAACAGGGACGGATTAGTAACCAGAAAAGCTACCGGCTAGTAACCAAGGGCTCACAACACCATGCCGACATACCGCTACCAGATGAAAACCAGCGGCGGGCAAACCTCTGTGGGGATCCTCAGCGCAGACAGCGCCCTGGCCGCAGCGCAGCAACTGCGGTCACAGGGCAACACCGTCCTGCAACTGACTCCGATCAACTCCAACTCCGCTAAGTCGTTCGGTGAACGGCTCAAGGCGCTGAACTACACCTCGGGCCCCAGCGCCCGAGACGTCCTGAACTTCACCACTCAGCTCGCCGTCATGGTCCGCGCCGGGATCTCACTCCGCGCCGCGATCGAAGGCATCGCCGACCAGGCCGAGAATCAGAAATTCAAGCAGATCCTCATGGAGATCAAGCAGGACGTCGAGTCAGGCAAGCAGTTCTCCGAGGCCCTACAGAAGCACCCAAAACTCTTCGGCCCGCTCTACGTCAACATGACACGCGCGTCGGAAATGTCCGGCAGCTTCAGCCAGATGCTCGAACGCATCGCCGCCTACCTCGCACAACAGATCGAGACACGCGCCATGGTCATCGGGGCCATGATCTACCCCGCGGTCATCGGCGGGCTCGCCGTGGTCGTCACCATCTTCCTGCTGACTTTCGTGCTCCCAAGGTTCGCTGCCGTGTTCGACGGCAAGGAAGCCGCCATGCCCTGGCCAACCATCTTCCTGATGAGCCTCTCCGCGTTCATGGTCAATTGGTGGTGGGCCGTCATCCTGTCGATCCTCACCGTGATCGGGGGCCTGTTCTTCTTTGTCAAGACCGAGGCGGGCGGCTGGTGGTTCGACGCCGTGAAACTACGCTTCCCGATCTTCCAGAGGATGTTCCGCGCCCTATACATCAGCCGAAGCCTGCACACCATGGGCGAGCTGGTCAACGCCGGCGTCCCCATGCTCGACACCCTCGCCATCACAGGCGATATCAGCGGCAACCGCCTGTTCCGCAGGCTCTGGCGCAACGTCTACACCTCCGTCAAACAGGGTAAGAAGATCGCCATGCCCCTGAACAAGAGCAACCTCCTGCCCAAGGCCGTCGTCCAGATGATTTCCGCAGGCGAAGAGTCCGGCAAGCTCGGGGAGGTCCTCGATCAGGTCTCCAGCTTCTACTCCAAACAGCTGCGCGAAGTCATCAAGACCGTCACCAGCATGATCGAGCCGGTCATGATCATCATCATGGGTTCGGTCGTCGGCTTCATCGCCATGGCCATCATCCTCCCGATCTTCAAACTATCGACTCTGGTCAAGTGAGTCGGGATGGGGTTTCGGGTACCGGTCGTCGGGTTGTAGCGGTTGTAGCGGCACCGAACCGTGAGTTGTGAGTTGGCCAGCATCGGGACGTTTGGGGACAGGCTTATCGGATCGTAAGTTTGAAGTTGACATGCTTCCCATGGTGTACGACATGAACCGATACCCGATACCAGACACCCGATACCCGCCATCACGTCGTCACCGACGCGACCGCGGCTTCACACTCATCGAGGCAGCCCTGACCACCGTCATTGTCGGCACCGGCGTCCTCGCCATCGTCGCGGCACAGCAGGCCTACCACCAGAAAAACGACTGGGCTCAACGCACCGGCACCGCCATGCTCCTGGCCAACGAGGTCCGCGAGCTGACCATGCCCCTGCCGATCTTCGATCCGATCACCGGCCAGGCATTCATCGGGCCCGAACCCGGGGAGGCCGCTGTCGCAGATTTTGACGACCTCGACGACTTCGCTGGCGTCTCCCTCGACGCGGGCGTCACCTTCCCAGGCACCACATTCAACCCGCCGATCGACGCCCTTAGACGCCCCATCGCAGACATGGCCGGGTGGTCCCAGCAGGTCACCGTCGAAGGGGTGCTTGAAGAAAACATCGGGTCCGGGGTCAGCCTCAACCCCGGGACAGCGGGGACCCTAACACGGCTTACCGTCGACGTGCTTTACCAGGGCCCAAACGACGCGACCGCGCAGACGGTCACCCAACTGACCTGGGTCGTCGGGCAGTGAACCATCGGAAACCTCGGAGTGTGTAACCAGCAAAGCGGGGTCACCCCCCCAGCAAAAAGATAAGACCGGGACCGCGGAGGCCTTGGAGTTTGACGATGACTGGCAGTAAAAAAATCGCGATACACACGACCAACCGTGAGCGCGGTGCAGCCGCCGTGCTCGCCATGATGTTCCTGGTGATCTTCTCCTCGCTGGCCGCAGCGATGGCCATCGTGTCGCAGGGCAACCTCACCACCGCAGACTCCTCACTTAAAATCAACCGCTCCCTCGCAGCCGCCGAAACCGGCATGCGCTTCATGATCTACCGCCTCAACCAGGTCACACAAGGCGACCCCGGTGCCGGGACACTCGGCATCAAGATCCGTGAAGGTGAGATCGACGCCACGCTCGCTAACAACCTCTGGGTCGATGCCCGCACACAACTGCGTGACCTCCTCGCCGCCGACTTCCAGTACCAGCAGGGCAACGCCCCCTTCGTCGACGGCGAATCACTGGTCGTACCAGAGATCCCCGTCGGCCCCGGACAGCCACAGTTCAGCGCGGTCTTCACGCCCCACCCTTCACTTCTGAACGAAAACTACGACTCCGCGATCTATCAACGCCCCCCTTACAGCGACATGGACCCCCCGGTCTCAAACCTCGCACCCCTGGGCCCTGATTGGATACGCGTCACCGTCACCGCGTTCGACGGCCCCGTCGGGTCTCGGATATTCCGGTCCGTCACCATCGACTTCCAGATCGAAAAGAAGATCCGTTTCGCCCTGCTTTCCAAGAGCCGGATCATGATCGGCAGAAACGTCATGATCGAGGGCCCCATCGGCTCCGCCTTCCTGGAAACCAACCTCGCCAACGGCCACCCCATCCAGATGGAAAGCGACTTCGTCGGCCTGAACGCCGCGCTGGACGCCAACATCGATGCGCTCGTAGTTAGCCTCTCCGACTTTGATGCCGATGGCGACAACCGCCTGAGCCTCGCCAGCGCAGCGGAACGAGCCGGGCTCCCAGACCCACCAGAACCACTGGACTACAACCAGGACGGGTACGTCGACGACTACGACTTCTTCATGGCACACTTCGACGGAACAGTAGGCAACGGCGACGGGAAGATCAGCCCCGTCGAGATCGACCCCACCACGACAAACGTCAACGCCCAGCAACTCATGAAGCTGATCGATACGTTCGGCAACCCCCTCCGCGAGGGGTATAACGACGGCTTCATCGACGAGTACGACCGCTACGCCAAGATCCGTGGCGAGGTCTACATCACCGCCGACAAGCAGGGCTGGGAAGACGGCGCCGCCGACCCCGACGGCCCAGGCGGCGTGGCAGGGGCCTACCAGGACCATTTCCAGGGCCCGATCCACCCCGACTTCGGTGAGACCGCCTTGACCTTCGACGCCGACACCGACGCCGTCCACGAGTTCGAGCCCTCCGACTTCGACGTCGCGTCTTTCAGGTCCATGGCCACCGACGACTTCGCCGCACAGGCCGGCGTCCCCGATAGCACTATCACCGAGCAGGTGCCCTTCGGTGCCGCACACCCCTACGAATACTACGACCGCCCGATCTACGAAAACATCACCTTCGACAACGTCCTGATCCCCCTGGGAACCAACGCGCTGTTCCGCAACTGCACGTTTGTCGGTGTGACCTACGTCGATACCGCCGTGGACAACATCGACCCCAACTTCAATTACGCCGGCATGCAGGAAATCGACGGCACACTCAAGCACCCTGACAGGACCGCCATGGTCGGG
>JAJDCT010000191.1 GCA_029260695.1 Phycisphaeraceae bacterium | reverse complement strand
GGATCGGATCGACACATTGATAATTTCTCACGCCGATATGGACCACTACGGCGGAAGCCTGGACCTGGCGGACCATGTCACGGTTGGCCGGGTGTTTGTGCCGCCGCAACTGTTGGACGAGGTCGATCAGAAGCCCGATGCAGCCGCTGCGTTCCTGGTTGAGGGGCTTACGGAGCGTGGGTTGGTACCCCAGCCGATGACACGCGGATGGGCAGAATCGTTCGGGAGTTCCGGGGTATCCGGGGGGGGGGGTGCTGAATTGAAAGTGCTTTGGCCGTCCGCCGACTTCGCGCCGCGCCGGGCCAACGACACGTCTGTCGTGCTAAGTATTCGTGTCGCTGGTCGGCGGATACTTCTGAATGGTGATATTCAGGACGAGGCGATGGGTCACCTCATGGAACTGGAAGTCCTCGCCGCCGACATCAGCGACCTGCCGCACCACGGCAGCGTCGTCGATTCATCACCCGCCTGGCTCAACGCGGTCAAGCCAACGGTTGTCTTGCAATCCTGTGGACGTACCAGGCTGTATCAGGACAAGTGGTTGCCGATCCTTGAAGGGATGGAGGTTCAGCGGTTAATCACGGCACGGGATGGGATGTCGCAGGTGCTGGTAAACAAGGGTGGCTCAATCCAGACTTGGACATTGATAGAACAAGATCTGCCACAGTTGAACACAGATTGACGTGAAATATCACTCACACTCTATTTTTACTTCGCCAATCTCTTTGGTTTTGACTTCGAACCGAGGAATAGGTTCGGTGTCTATGAACGTAATGTTATAGTGAACTTCTATGAAGCCGATCACGAGCTCCACGGTTCCTGATTTTGGTTCTGGATAGATAACTGGATCGAGTCCAAGTATCACCTTGAGCCGGTTCCTTATGCGCTCATACGGTGGCACATCCTCGGCCGTCCATTCGTCCGGTACCGGTAGCGGCGAATCTGGCATGAACACTCTGAAATGCTCATTATTCCTCCACGTCTCAGCTAATAACCAATACGTGTACCAGCGGACGGGATCTTCATGATCTTTTACTAACTCCAACATTTCCTCAAAGGTAATGTTGGGCTTCTTCATAGGAGATGTTTTTATGAACTGGTCTACAAGTTCAATCTACGCGCTATACATCGTGTCGGACCCGGCGTACTGGGTGATGCCGCGGTCGGCGGTGCGTAGGAACTCGGCGAGCTCGGCGCACAGCGGGTCATCGCTGAGGTGTTGTTCGATCTGCTCGGCGGCCTTGGGGGTGGTCAGGCCGGTCTTGTAGATGAAGTCGAAGGCTTGTTGTAGGGGCTTGATGTTGTCGCGGTAGCCGTTACGGCGCAGGCCGATGACATTCAGTGAGCCGACGCGCTTGGTGTGGTGGACGATGCAGAAGGGGGGCAGGTCCTTGGTGATGCCTTCGTTGCCCGAGAGCATCGACAGCCGGCCGACCCGGCAGAACTGCTGGACGCCTGCGCCGCCGGCGAGGATGACCTTGTCCCCGACTTCGACGTGCCCGGCGATCACGGCGCTGTTGGCGAACATGCAGTCGTTGCCGATGGTGCAGTCGTGAGCGACGTGGGCGTTGGCCATGAGGTAGTTGTCGTGGCCGAGCGTGGTCGGGTGAGTGGCGGTGGCACGGTGGATGGTGACGGACTCGCGGAAGACGTTGCGGTCGCCGATGACGGTGCCGGCCCCCTCGGTGTCGGGGCTGAACTTGCGGTCCTGGGGGTCGTACCCGAGGCAGGCGAACGGGTAGACCGTGTTGTCCGCACCCATGGTCAGCGGGCCCTTGAGGCAGGCGTGCGCGACCAGCTTGCAACCCGGCCCCAGCGTGACCCTGCCCTCGATGATGCAGTACGGCCCGACGACCACATCGTCTGCGAGGTTGGCCAGGGGGTCGACAAAGGCGGTGGGGTGGATGGTGGGCAAGGTGGGGTCAGGGGTCTGGGTGCTGGGGTCCAGGGTCTTGGGGGTTGTGTTCAACTTGTGTGCCGGAGAATAGGGGTGTTGCTGGGTGTATTCCGGAGCTGGCTCCGGGGGCGTGTGTTGGGTGGTTGGGTATGATAGAGGATCGGCCCGTCTACGCCAGATTGGCCCACTTAAGGCGACGGAGGCCCGGTTGTCGTTGACGCGTAATTCTTACCCCCCTAGGCCATTGGAAGTGACCGACCTGGGCAAAATGCCCTACGCCCGGGCGCTGGCGGTGCAGCGGGAAATCAACCTGGCGGTGTCGCAGGGCAAGCCGGTCGGCACTGCGGGGGCCGGTAATTGCCTGCTGCTGGTCGAACACGACCCGGTCGTCACCGTGACCCACCGCCCGGGGGTCTGGGACAACTTATTGGCCACGCCCGACCGGCTTAAGGCTATGGGGATCGACGTACAGGTCACCGACCGCGGCGGCGACATCACCTACCACGGCCCGGGCCAACTCGTCGCCTACCCGATTATCCAACTCAAACCCCTTGGCCTGAACCTCGGCAGCTATATGCGTCTGCTCGAAAAGGTCGTGATCGACGTGCTAGCGGAGTTCGGCATCAAAGGGCAGCGTGACCCCGATGCGATCGGCGTGTGGGTGGAGGGCTCGGGTCTGGGGTCTGGGGTCTCGGGTATGGGCAAGCGTAGACCTGAGGGCGGTGTTCAACAGTCGTCGACTCCCGATACCCGAAACCCGACAACCGATACCCGCTTGGCCAAAATCTGCGCGCTGGGCGTCCGCATCCGCAAGAACACCACGATGCACGGCCTGGCACTGAACGTCACCACCGACCTGTCGCACTTCAAGACGATCGATCCCTGTGGGTTGGGTGGTCGGCCGGTGACGAGTCTGACGGAATTGTTGGGGGATGCGGTGCCGGGGATGGATGAGGTGAAGGGGGTGTTGGTTGAGGTGATGCGGGCGGCGATTGATGCTGTGGCGTCGGGGGATTCCGGGGTGAAGCGATGAAAATTAAGGTGGCGATAGTTAAACCGAGTGAGAAAGACCGCAGGTGGTGGGTTTGTTGGGGGGTGGGATCGGTTGCTTTATTCGTGCTTGCGTTGATGTATCAATCGACCATCTGGGAGTCAGTACAAGCGATGGGGCTTTCAGATTTGATGTGGTGGGTTTATTGGTCTGCGTTCATGACATGCTGGGTGGTGCTGAGTTTGTTGTTGGTGTCCGGGAGTAACCAGAAATGCAAAACATCCGGGGCGGCTGTGGTGTGGTGTGTGTTCATGGTCGCTTTGGTAGCCCGGGTCGTGGTGGTGAGCGGGACGCAGCCTGTACTCAGCGATGACATCTGGCGGTACATCTACGACGGGGCGACGCTTGGGAATGGGGTGAATCCTTACGCTGCTGCGCCGGATGAGCTGTTGGAATCACAGGTGCCGGTCCCGGGGGCGGGGGTGATGGATCGGATGAACAACACCTCGCTGGTCACGATTTATCAGCCGACGAGTCAGTACGTCTTCGCGGCGCTGGATCGTGTATGGGAATGGAGCCCGGATGCGGTTCAGCAATGGGACCCGAACCATGACAAGTTGTTTCGGCTGGGGTTTGTTCTGTTTGATATGGCGATCATCGGGTTGATTCTATTTCAGTTGCGCAGCATGGGGCGCAGCGCTTGGTGGGCGGTGGCGTATGCCTGGCACCCGTTGGCGATCAGCGAGGTTGCGGGGTCGGG
>JAJDCT010000190.1 GCA_029260695.1 Phycisphaeraceae bacterium | reverse complement strand
GAACAGACCCGGGTCGGCCTGGATAACAAACGAAAGTTGTGCTGCGGTGATGTCCGAGCCCACGCCTTCCTGTGCGGCGGCGAAGGGTCCGGTCGAAAAACTCAATGAGTCGCCGACCACGATCGGGTCGCCGAACAGGGGCGTGGGATCCGTCGCGGACGACTCGATCAGGTCCGTCACGGTCCCGCCATTGAGGTTGTAGATGATCCCTGCTTCGACCGCCGGGCTTGACAGAAATAGAACACCAGCGGCCAGACATCCGGCCAGACTTCGGTACAACATCCTCGTCTCTCCAAAGTAAGAAAAGGCTGTTGCTAAGCCACACCACAGCGCACAAAAAAGAGAGGGCAGACGTAATCGTCCGCTCTCTCCACTCCAGGTATTGCTATGTTGCGGCAGCTAAAAAACAACAGCTACCAATGTTCCCTTCGACAGAACAAGGATAACCGATTAGCTGTGAAATGCAATGACTTCACGCGAAAAAATGGGGATTATTATGGGTCTTTCTTTCTCCCTCTCCTTACCTAAGTTACCGAATTAACGGAAACTACCTTGCCGATCCCGTTGTGCTAGGCCTCGGCCTTTTCTTCCCTCGTCGCAATCAGCCTGTATCAGTTCAAATACGGTACTGATTATGGCTACCAGCTTAATGAGTCAGATCTCAGGGAGCAAGTAAAAACTTGCAACAAGCATACCGAGTCAGGGGGCGGTGAGGCCTAACCAATTGGCACACTCTGGGTTTACGGCATTTGTTGAGGTCGATATCAGCTAAAAAAAATACCGCATTGCCCCGGCCAAAGGCTTGCCCGAGCCACTCCGGCCGCTCTAGCCGTCCGAGGTTGCTGCCAGGGGGGCGTTTACCTGATGCACCCGGGACGTGCTGGTGATGCTGCCAAGTAACACGGCCAGCGTGTGGAATCGCCCAAGGTCAACCACATGCTCAGAAGCCAGACCGCCCCAGTCAGAGTCGAGCCCGGTGGGGCGTCCATCCTGGATCAACAGCGTCACCACGCCATCGTGGTAACGGTATGAATCGCCCGACTTTTCGAGTCGATCCAACCGGCAATCCACCGAGTCGATCCGCCCCAGAAGCGACTTGCTTTCTCCACTAGCCTCGACAAAGAACCCGTCGTGCGGCGCACCTTCCTCAAACGCTTTGAGGCTGCCAAAGAAACTCGGCTTCTTGATGTACGGCCCATCGTACTCCGGGCAGAACGTGTCGCAGTTGCCGCACTGATTACAGTAGTCTGCAAAGTTGGCGATCTGCTCGGTACGCTCGACCTTGAAAACCTTCTCGTCCCCGATCTCACTAAGTTTCCCGTCCGGCGACACACTGACGTCCCGGTAGGCCAGATCGACCTTCGGCGTCTCATAAAGAAAGTTCGCGTCATTGGGGCACACCGGGATGCACTTGTTACAGGTCACGCAGTCAAACACCACCAGGTGCGAGTTGATCCGTTTGGGGACCATCTGGTTTTTCGCCTGGGTGTAGCGCGGGTCGGCCTGTGTCTCCTTAACGATGTCCGGTGTATTGATGAACCCCGCCAGCACTGGATCGCCACCCGCTTCATCCCCGTGGCCTCGTGCCTTGAGGATGTACTCACTGATGGTGCTCGCGCCGAGCTTGGTCATCGCCGCGGTAAGGTCGCCCAGATATCCAGGCAGACGCCCGTACCCGCCGGGCTTTAGTAGGTCCGTACAGGTCGTGATCGGCGTGAACCCGCAGGCGACCATGTTCGGGAAGTTCTTGCGGTCTACCCCGGCCGAGAACGTGATCGGCATCTCGTGCCCCATCACCCGCCGAAATTCCTCCGCCAATGTTAATGTAATCACATGCAGCGGCGTCCCGGACAGGTACATCACCTTGTTGTCGGGTGTAAAGAAGTCCTTGTGATTCACCACCTCCAACGTGTTCGAGAATTTCGCACCGAACGAACGCCCCTTAGACTTCGCCAACGACGTCAGCCTCTGGCATATCCCAATCGCGTCATCGAACAGCACCCCGCTGGTGTACGCCTCGGGGCTGACCTTCACCTCGTGGTAGCCCATCACGTCGTGCAGCAGATATTCCAGCTTTTCGCTGCCGAGCATCGGGGGATTCATCTTGACGATCACATCCACGTCGATCTCGGTGATCAAAAACTCGCAGATACGTTCGATCTCGTCGGCAGGGCAGCCGTGGAATGTCGAGAGGGTGATGCTGTTGCTTAGGCGGGTAGGGTAGTCAAGATCACTCAGGTGCTTGAGCCGGTCCGGGAGCTGGCTCCGCAGCGTGTTGATGTCATCCGTCGCGTCGAGCATCCCGCTGAGGAACCGCCTGATCGGACCGGACTGGATGCCCTTGAGGTCGTACCCGACGGACATATCAAACAGTATCTCGCCCGCCGCGCCGTCCATCGGCGTATCGCCATACGGGTGGCCGAAGGTCTCCGGGCTGTGCCGCAGCATGTGCAGCAGCATCGAGCCCTGGACGTACTGATCCAGCGACTCTTTCAGGAGAAGCTCCTGGGACCACTCGACGTTGTACCCGACGTTGGTCGCGTCGATGCAAGGCC
>JAJDCT010000189.1 GCA_029260695.1 Phycisphaeraceae bacterium | reverse complement strand
GCGAGCTGCCAGCCGCCTATGGCGAAACCGATACCGAGAAGCGCGGCAGTCAGAACGAATTGTGGGACCCAGAAATATTTATCCAGGAGCCTCAGGCCGTTGTCGCGCAGGAGGTCCTTGGCGGCGTCGTGGCCGTTGATGCCTTCGATCTTGTCGTGGAGGGTCCAGAGCATGTGTGCCCAGGTGAACCCGTGTTGCGGGCTATGTGGGTCGTGGTCGGAGTCGGAGTGCTTGTGGTGCAGGCGGTGTACGCCGACCCAAGTCACGGGCCCGCCCTGCCAGGCCAAGCACCCGCAGATGGTGAGTATGTACTCGAACCACTTGGGTGTTTTGAACGACCGGTGCGTCAGCAGGCGGTGGTAGGTGAGGGTGATCCCAACGCCGGCGGTGACCCAAGACAGAAACGCGGCCAAGAGCAGGCCACTCCAAGAGAACGTCCCGGGGATAAACGCGCCCAGTGCGATGATGTGCATCCCGCCGATGCCGATGATGACGGACCAGTTGAGGTTGCCCCATTCGATCCCGCCTCGGTGTGGTTTGGAAGATACGGCAGCGTTCGTGTCGGTCATCGTCTAAGCTCTCGGTTCTTATGAAAGTACAGCGGGCCGGTTATGAGGTCGGATATACTAGACTCATCGGTCCGTTAAGGCGAACGCCGATAAAAAGCTGGCTCTGTATAGCATTACATGGCCTGAGGGCCTGCCCAGAGGCCCTAAAGAAGCGAAGATAGAGGCGGAGTCACTTTGCCACGCACGTCATAGGGCAGGCTGGGGCTATGGGTGGGAGATGATTTGGGGCAAGTACGAATGGGATGTTGTCGGGCAGGGCGGGTACGGGGGGTATCAGACGGATCACGATTAAAACTCGTGCCCATCATCCTGGCCAATCCCCCGGCAAAGCCGGGTGCTGAGGGAGACACTGCCACCCATAAATCAACCAGAATACGTATCAGACGACCAGGTTAGGGCTGGGCTGTTTTGCACTCACTTTCAGGCCGGGTATGAGCGGCAGGATAGCGTCGACCATTTTGGTTTCGCTGATCGCGGCGCTGTTGAAGGTAGCGGTGAAGATGCTG
This sequence comes from Phycisphaeraceae bacterium, assembly GCA_029260695.1. Lineage (GTDB taxonomy): Bacteria > Planctomycetota > Phycisphaerae > Phycisphaerales > Phycisphaeraceae > JAJRRS01. The sequence continues at coordinate 6,070 of JAJDCT010000189.1, read as the reverse complement.
GGCGACAGGGGTATGCCGGGCCAGTAGCGCTTGTAGAACGAAGCGCGGTTCTGCTCGATCCGTCTGACCTCCTGCGCTGCGTGTTTCAGGTCGGTGTCCAGGACACGGGCCATCTGTTGTGCCCGGTGCTCGAATGGCGCGACGATCTGGATATGGATGCCGCCTGGCATGTTCTGAGTGATGAACACCCCGCCGCGTCCGACAATCACGGCCCGCCCACCTTGCGCAAGCGCCCGGATCGTTTCTGCGACCCTGCGGTAGATCTGTGATTCGGTGGTCTGCGCGGACAGTCCCGCGAAGACGTCGTACAACCAGGAGTGACACTGCTCGCCGAGTAGGTCGACTAGGGTTTTATGCAGTTTGTGATCTTTGGCGACCTTCTCGACCAGCTCCCTGTCGAACCCGGCCCAGGGAGTCCGCTGCGGGTTGGCTAGGTCCAACTCATTAAGACGGCCGATCAGTCGGCGCATCAGCGTGCGCCCGCCTGCGCCGGCCTCTCGGCTGATGGTGATGAAGGGTGACGGGTGCTCGGCGGTCGGCGGCTGATCGCTGATGGTGTGGACGTGAGACCGCACCGCAGCCAGGATCGGGTTGAGCCTGCTCATGACACGCTCCTTTCGACGCCGATGCGCCAGAGATGCCGCCCTTGTCTACCTCAATTATAGACCGACGATCGTGTTATCCAAGAGCGACAGACCGAAACAACAAGGAAAATGTTAGTGCGGGCGAGCTCGGCCTCGACTGCGCCTTGGAAAGGCCCGATTTACAGCTCAAATCTGAAGCTTGGGTGCCACGGTTCGGTATAGTCTGCAATACCTCGGCTTAGATGGATCGACGATACGCCCGGTTGTGATCAGCTCGGTTCTATGCGCCGATGCGCTGGCGGTGGGCTTCTAGAAGGTCTTCGTATACAGGGTATGGGATTTTTGGGTTGCCCAAGGTGAGTGTTTTGCGTGAGCCGTGGTAATCGCTGCCGCCGGTGGTGAGCAGGCCGATCTTTTTCGCCAGCCGGGTAAACGATTCGGTATCTCGCGGGGTGTGGTCGCTGTGGCGGGTCTCGATGCCGTCGAGCCCGAGGGTTTTGAGCCGGGCGACCGCGTGTTCGAGTTGTGAGGCGGATTCGAGTCCAAGTTGCGTGGGGTGCGCGAGGACCGCCAGGCCGTCGGCGTCGCGGATCGCTTGGATCGCTTGCTCGGCGGAGAGTCGGTCTTTGCGTACATAGGCCTCGCCGCGTCCGCCGAGGTAGCGGGAGAACGCCTCGTGGATCGATTTGACGTAGCCCTTCTGCATCATGACCTGTCCGATGTGCGGCCGGCCGATGATGTGTCCGTCGGCGGCTTCGATGACCTCGTCGTAGTGGATGTCCATGCCCAACTCATTTAGGCGGGCGATCATCTGTGGGTTGCGCTGTGCGCGTGCTTCGCGTAGTTGGGTCTGGACCTCGGCCAGATGGGGCGCACCGGGTTGGATGAAGTAGCCGAGGATGTGCAGCGTGCCGACACTGGGGGGCTGCTCGGAGTCGGGGTCTGTGTCGGGGTGGAGTATGGCGGGGTCGGCTGAGAGTTCGATGCCTGGGACCGCCTTGATGCGTGCGGTTTTCGCGGCGTCGAGGAATGCTTCTAACCCGGCGGTGGTGTCGTGGTCGGTCAGGGCGATAGCCGACAGACCCGCCTGCTTGGCTAGTGTGGGAAGGTCTTCCGGGGCGTCTGTGCCGTCCGAGGCGGTTGAGTGGGTGTGCAGGTCGCAGTACATGTGACAGATAGTAGTCACTAGAAAGCTTCGCGGCGATGCGATTATTTTGTGGCGGGGCTCAAGGGCGTTGTAATCGAATTTCGCCTTAGAGTTCTGGCTGGGTTTGTGGTTGTGTCTGCGCGGTATCGGGTTTGAGGCTGTGAGAGGTCAGCCAGGGCAGCAGCTCGGGCTCGGCGAACGCGGGCGTCCAGCTATTGTGACCGGTGTCGGGGTATTCGGTGTACTTGGGTTCTCCGCCGGCGTCCTTGATGGCTTGGATCATGGCTCGGGTGAGTTCGACAGAGACGACCGTGTCGGCGTCGCCGTGGAAAGCCCAGACGGGGACATGTGTGATCTGTTGCGCCAGCTCGGTGTCTGCGCCGCCACAGATCGGGGCCGCCGCCGCGAACCGATCGGGCTCCCGGCAGATCGCGTCCCAAGTCCCGTAACCCCCCATCGACAGGCCCATGATGTAGAGTCGGTTCTTGTCCACGTCATACTGCTGGGCCAGTTGATCGATCAATAGAAGTGCCGACTTCATCGGCTCGGACGGTTCATCGGAGAACGTGATTTTGTCCTGTGACCAGTCAACGACGCTCCACTTGCTCCCGGCTGGGCACTGCGGGGCGATGACGATGCAGCCGAAGTCACGCGCCGCTTTCAGCAGGAGGTCTTTTCCGTGGATGAGTTGCCTGCGGTTGTCTTCCCCGCGTTCGCCGGCCCCGTGCAGGAACAGCAGCACCGGGCTTGGGCCTTCGGTTTCGGTTGGGGTCAGCAGGCGGTATGGCAGTGTATGGCCCTGCCCGTCATCGAAGACTCGGGCCTGGAACGCGGCCAACTCATCGGGCTGAGTCTGAGGTGCCTGCTGTGCCTGAGCATGTTCCACACTGAGAAAAGCCACACAGATCACAAGCATCAACGCCCGCGGGGTAGGTAATAGATCAAATACAGGGTGCATGTTGAGTGTCTCCTTGGACATGTCTCCGGTCCCCTGTTGGGGGTTGGGAACGCCATACGGGCGGGCTAGCCGTCCCCCAAGATATGGGGCACACACGGCCGTGTCGAAGTTTGAGGAAGGCCAAGCACCGTCCCAAGCCGACAAAACCGGATCCCAGGCCGAGGGCGTCCGTCTTCCATGGTCATAGACCGGGTGCGAGGAGTGTTAAAATGGGTGGATTAGCAGGACGCAAAAATTTTGGCCCGACCCCCCAAAAAAGTCTTGCGTTGACACACGGCTATGAGTTACATTCATCATCACAGGACACGGAGGGGAAGGGGAGAAAGACCAGCTACCACTCCCTTCGGTAGTGCATACAATGAAGCGCTAACTTCTTGCATTGCGTTTATCCGTTGACCTGTAAGACCGTCGCCTAGAGGGGAGAACTCAAGGCGACGGTTTCTTTTTGCGCGGATTTCGCCCCAAACAGCTATTTCATGCGGTGATACAGGCCCGGGGCCAAGTAAATAAATATGAATGCGCTTGCGGTAGCATTGGGACTGCAAAATAAAGCGGATTCCAGCCGCTCATTTCACCGTCGGAGTCTGGGAGTAGCTCAGAGGTTAGTGCCCGCCATTCTGGTGTGTGAGGTCAGGGGTTCGAGCCCCATCTCCGCACTATCCGAATGGGTCAGACAAAAATGTAGTCACAAAAAAAGCCCCGGCCGTACACAACCGGTTGGGGCCAGAATGACCCACTCGGTTCTCCACGGCCAGAGCGTATCAGAAGCCGGCCCATGTCCCCAGATCCCGGAGGGCGGGTTCCGAGATGGGGCCCCGGAGATACTCCGGTAGCCGGCCCTGTTGCATGGATATCGTAGCCGGGGTCTAATCAAAATACAAGTCTATCTTTTAATTTTCGGAAGATTTTCTTTACTACGCCTTTCTCCGATAAATATTGCCTCCAATATGACGTTAGGGCGGGTTTGGTACTTGGTATTCAGCAATTGTGCGTTATTATGTAATAGCGGCAAGCAGCCGACATTTTGGCCACCTCGCACGGGCTTCCGAACCGGGCTGTGGTCAAAGCGCATCAAGATATCCACACAGGAAGGGAAGCGAAGATGCACCGACGCGTGTCAGGTTGGAAAAAATCAGTACGTCCCAAGTCCAGGCAATACAAGCATCTAGAGATTCCGGTTCGTCCATTTACGGTTGAGTCTTTGGAGCCCAGATTGTTGCTGTCCGGCAGTGTGTCGGACCCGATTGTCAACCAGGATGACTTTACTGAGTACCTGGGGTCCGTCGGGCTTGCTGGGCTTGAGCAACTGGATATCCAGGCGACCCTCGAAGTGCCGGCCGGGTTCGTTTCGGCATCGGGTCCTGAGCAGTTGGCGGCCTTGGGTGAGGCTGGGTTGGTTGCTGTGGGCACGCAGCCACAGGGGGCCCTCAGTGGGAAGATCGTCTACGTCCACGGCGGTCACGGGATCACCGCTGACAACCTTGGCAGCGGGGCGTGGAGTTTTCAAAGGCCCAACCTGCTGAACCTGATCGAAGACCTGAGCAACCAGGACATGATGACGTTCCTGGTGGATTTTCTGTGGAACGCCGGTGCGACGGTCGTGCCTCTGCGCCCGGTCGGGCACCAGGTCAACGAGGTGGTGCTTGATAACGATGACGTGGAGGTGACGTTCAGCGGGGCGTGGAGCGACAGCACCGGATCCATTTTCTTCGGCGATGCCGGGGATACGCCCTACCGGTTCGCGTCGACCTCGGCGACCGAGACAGCGTTCGCTCGCTACAGGCCGAACATCACCGAGGCGGGTTTTTACCCTGTTTACACCTGGGTCAGCCACAGCTCCAACCGGGTCAACCAGCTCTACCGCGTGACCCACTCCGGCGGGACCACCGAGGTCTCGGTCGACCATTCCAAAGTCGGCAACGGGCTGGTGTACCTGGGCAACTTCCACTTCGAGCAAGGCACCGGTGGCTATGTCGATATCAGCAACCGCAGCAACGAGTCCGGCGTGGTGATCGCGGATATGATCCGGTTTGGCAACGGGATGGGCGATATCAACCGGGGGGCCGGGGTATCGGGCCTGCCGCGCGAGGACGAGGCCGGGCTCTACTGGGTCGAGACGCACGCGGGGCAGGGGATCCCTTCAAGCGAGTGGCGCACCTCTTCCAGCGACCGGACAGCCACCGTCAGCCTGTCCCCGAGGTGGGCCGAACAGATGAACCGCGAGGCCTCGGGCTCGCTGAGCGATCGTGTGTTCATCAGCTACCACTCCAACGCCGGAAGCGGTTCCAGCCGCGGCACGCTGGGGCTGGTCAACGGCAATAACAACCCAGCCACCGCCACGCCGAATCAATTCCTGCTGGCCAACACCGTCTCCGCCGAGATCAACGACGACCTGGTCGCGCTCAATGGCACGTTCGAGCACGACTGGTTCAACCGTAGCGTCCACACCCTGGATCGGTCGGATATCGAGTTTGGTGAGATTAACAACCTGCGGATCAACAACGAATTCGACGCGACGATTATCGAGTGGGCGTTCCATGACAATGCCCTTGATACCGACCTGATGCGTGACGCCGACGTGCGTAACGCTGTGGCCCGCGCCTCGTACCAGGGGCTCGTGCGTTACTTCAACTCGGTCGACGGCGGCGCGACGCCGGTGACGTTCCTGCCCGACCCGGTCACGGATACCAAGGCTACGACCAACGGCGACGGGACGGTGACTGTGAGTTGGACCCCACCGGCCGCGTTGGCGATCGGTGGAGGCACGCCGACGGGGTATATGGTTTACACCTCGCTGAACGGGCTTGGGTTCGATGGCGGGACCTTCGTCGCCGGCGGTGCGGCGACCAGCCACGTCATGTCGGGGCTGGATATCGTCAACGGGACGCACTACTTCAAGGTTGTCGCGGTTAACTCCGGCGGCGAGTCACTTGGATCTTCGGTCGTCGCCGCCACGCCCCTGGTCACCGCGCCGGCGTCGAAGGTGCTGATCGTTAACGGGTTCGATCGGATCGACAAGAGCACCAATTTCCGCGAGGTATTGCCCGGTGGGTCGCAAGTCGACCGGGTCAGGCCGAGGTTCCAGAATTCAAGGGATTACTCGGTCCAGGTCGCGGAAGCTATCGAGGCTTTTAACCCGGCGCTGGGTATCGATACTGCACAGAACGAGGGCGTCATCAGCGGGGACGTGTTGCTAAGTGACTACGACACGGTCGTGTGGATCCTTGGCGAAGAATCCAGTGCGGACGACACCTTTAACGTGACAGAGCAGGCGCTTGTCTCCGCGTTCATCACCGGTGGCGGTGACCTGTTCGTCTCCGGCGCTGAGATCGGGTGGGACCTTGATAATCTGAACAACGGCCGAACGTTCTTCAACAGCAC